>JAFMBV010000117.1 GCA_017858255.1 Bacteriovoracaceae bacterium | reverse complement strand
TTAAGTTGTCGAATTTGCATAATACTTTTTTTTTCTCTAACCCACAAAATCGATTCTCCTTAAAATAGTATTTACAGACAGACCTTGTAGCAGAGGTTGTTTTTGTGGAAGTGGAAGTGGAAGTTGAAGTTACAGTTACAGTTACAGTTAAATTTGTCGAGGAGTTAAAGATGAAGTTGTTACTAAGTACCGTTACTGTTGTTTTTCTATTGTTGTCTGGATCCGTTTATGCAAATAAAGAGTTTGTTGGGGAAAGCACAAGAGATGCTAATGTAGAGAGTGAGGCCCTCTCTTGCTCTGATGATAGTTATTATAATGAAAAGCTAGGTAGTTGTGTCCGAAGAGATGGTCAAGGAAGTCGCTTTACTCAAAAGCCTAGATTTACTCGCTGTACAAAAGATCTCAATCGCTGGGGTCATTCATCTCGCTGTGGCTGTGCAATTGAAGATCAGGAATATAATCAACAAATTGGAAAATGTGAAACAGTAAAGGAAGCACTTAACTCCCAGATGGATCAGGAAAGTGTCGATGATATTGCCGAACAGGCCGGTGTAATTGCAGGTTGTGAAGGTGGAAGTATTTCAACCGATGGACTTGAAATATCTTGTCCAGATGGCAGCGTATACCATCGCTCTAGAAGTACTACAGAAGACCTGAGTCGCTCGCTTTCTGAAATGGTTGAAGACCGTAATGGTGATACTGAAGTTGAAGATGGAAGTGCTTATTCTGAGTCTTCTGTTGGCGCCAGATAGAAACCTATCTCTCCACTTGTTTGATGTAAGCAAGTGGAGTGTTTATAATCTGAGTGAAAAATTATAAGAAATACAGATAGTTAAAGGAATATCCCACTAAAACACTCAAGGTCTTAAGAGGTTTCGCCGAATAGACCAGAAGGTGATGATATGAAAAATTTAAGTATTCTATTTATATTAGCAGGTGCCCTTCTCTCTTGTGAGGGAACCCAAGAAAACTTAACTGAAGGTTATGATAACCTCGTCTCAACAATGCCTCCCGATCAAGCGGCAGGTGCGAGAGATTTACTTGAAGGTGGCCGCTCTATCAATATGGAGCGAGCGAGTGAAGTTGGAAATATTTGTTACGATTGCGACCAGGCACAAGAGGCCGCATTAAGAAGTGCACCTTCGGTAGGAGGAGATAGCTGTCGCCACTTTAATAAGTTTAAAAGAGCGGGAGTTCCAGAAGAACCTTTAAAGCAAGCCCTCTTCTATTTTAAGAATAATAAATCTGAATTTGCTAATCAGCGCTACATTTCTATTGCGGATTATAGTCAAAATTCTCGCAAAAAAAGATTCTATCGCTTAGATATGCAAACGGGAGAGGTTAGAAAAGAAAAAGTCTCCCATGGTAGTGGCGCTAATAGCAATAATGCAAAAGTCGGCGATCCAAATCATGATGGCATGATCGACCGTTGTCATCATGGTGGAAATATCAATAATAGAACAAATATGACCAGGGCCGGTTTCTTCTCTACTGCTAGCTTTTACTCATCAGCAAGTCATAAAGATAGGAAATCCGTTGGTGGACGTTCTGTCTTAGAGTGGCCGAACCTCGATAGCAATGGCAACAATGGACTCAGGATGAGAGGTCTCTCTCCTGGAGTCAATGATGAAGCATTAACCCAAGGTGTCATCATGCACGGCGCTTGGTACAATGATGTTGCGGCAACAATGGGTCGCTCTTATGGTTGCCCGGCCTTTGAGTCAGACGTCGCTCCTGGCCTTCTTCGAAGTATAAGAGGCGGTACAATGTACTATAGTTACACTCCTCGTTGTCGTGAACTTCACGCTAAAGTTGAAAGGCAAGTTCGCGGGTGGCAAGGTATGTGTGACTGATTTCTGTAAATGTACTTTTTACTGAAATACTGATTAGCTTCCAGATTAACCTTCAGGATAAATTTTCTTTAAAATTTCTTCACACACTTTGATACCATCTACTGCGGCCGAGGTGATTCCCCCAGCATGGCCTGCCCCTTCCCCGCACGGATAAAGACCGATGTGACTGTCAGAAACCATCGTGCTTCGATCCCGACTTATAGTCACGGGTGCTGACGTTCGCGTTTCAGGCGCCAAGAGAAGGGCCCTTTGATCACTTGCAAAGCCTTTCATTCTATTATCAAAAACCTTCAATGCCTTTTCTAAATGATCACAGACAAATTCCGGCAGGATTTGACGGATGTCTGCACTAACAAGACCCGAGGGACAGCTTGTTTTTGGAAGATCTTCTGCTTTTTCCTTTTTTAAGAAACTAGTAAGAGGTTGGGAAGGAACTTCTTTTCCAGTGCCAAACTTTACAGAATATTCGTAGGCCTTATTCTCGATTGAGTGTTGGAAGTGAAGTCCCCCTAAAACATCATCAATGGGAAAATCTTTCCCGGCCTCTACCGTCACGACTAAAGCGGCATTAGACCAACGAGAGTTTCTTGCATAATTACTCATACCATTTACGACAATTCCATCAGCATCTGTTCCACTTGAGAGAACATAGCCCCCTGGGCACATACAAAAGCTATAAGATCCTTTTAACGTTTCAGAATCCTCCCAACTTAAGCGGTAGCGAGCGGCACCCATTTCTGGCCCAGCAAAACTACCATATTGTATTTCATCAATTAACTCTCTAGGATGCTCGACTCTCACACCAACAGCAAAACTTTTTGGTCGCATGGCCACATTTTTATCTTTCAAGTGGAAGTACATTTCTCGCGCGCTATGTCCTGTCGCTAAAATAACATGATCAGAAAATATTTCTTCGCCGCCATCAAGTTTAACACCAATAACTTTCTTACCATCTTGACTGTACAAGAGTTCGGTTACCCTAGAGTTATAGCGAATTTCGTGTTCATTGCTCTTTAGTTCCTCCGTCATCTTCCCTATAAGTTGACGAATTTTATTGGACCCTAAGTGAGGATTAGAAATCCATGCAGTTTCCGGAGGCGCTCCAAAATGAACGAATTTATCCATTACATATTGTACAAAGGGAGACTTTATTCTCGTGATTAGTTTTCCATCTGAAAAAAGGCCTGCCCCTCCTTCTCCAAAGCAAACATTATTATCCTGGTCTAACTCACCCTTACGCCAATATTTTGAAATATGAATCATTCTTTTATGGGCACGCTCTCCCCTTTCAAGAATTAATGTTGGAATTCCGTACTCAGCAAAGCGAAGAGCACAGAATATACCTGCAGGACCTGCTCCAATAATAATGGGTCTCTTTGCTAGGGGCGTCTTCTTTATGAACTCTTCTTGAGAGGAGCTGAATAACTCTCCCTCTTTGAGGGCCTCAATAACATAGTGAACTTTTGGATGACGCCCAAGATTGGCCTTTCTAGCGTCTAAGCTTTCACTTTTTATACGGTAATCCATGACCCAAGGGTAATGGGTTTTCAGATACTCCTGTAAATCTTCATCATAAGAAAGAGTAAATTGCAGTCTTTCGGCCATGGGCGTACAATAGGCCTTAAAGACGGTTTTTGGCAATGCGCCGACCGACCTTTACACACTCAAATATAGAATTAGAGGAAGAGAAATGAGTCAATATACGGCAAAGCTCATTGTCATTGGCGATGAGCTGCTCACAGGTAAAATCAAGGACGCCAACACCATTGAAATCGCCCGTTGGCTAGAGTCTCAAGGTTTTAACCTCAAACAAGTTCTCTTGAGCGGCGATAACCCTAAGGAATTAAAAGATGCCATTTCAGACGCTTGGAATAGCGCCGATTTAGTCCTCACTACTGGTGGGTTAGGTCCCACACCCGATGATGTCACAAAGGCAACTTTGGGACAGGTCTTTCAAGGTGAGTTAGGTGAAAATCTCATAGCACGTGAAATGGCGATAAATAACTACGCTCGCATTGGTCAAGAATGGTCACCTCAAAAAAATAGCTACCATTTGATCCCCGAAGGGATGGAACCGATAGAAAACCCACAAGGCCTGGCGCCAGGTCTCTCAAAAGTGGCAACGGATCAAGGTAAACTCTTTATGGCCGCACCAGGGGTACCTCGAGAACTTAAAGCGATGATGGCCGGTCCATTTTTAAGTCTACTCGATAAGGTTTTCCCTCAACGAGAAAATGATAACCAAGTTCTCACTCTAAGAAGTTTTGGTGTGCCCGAGGAGAAAATATTTTTCGAACTCATGCCAAACCTTTGGGAAGAGCTTTCAAAGGAAGGTAAAGTTAGCTCCCTTCCTCAGATTCTTGGAGTTGATATTCATATAACCTTCAAAGGAACTAAAAAGGATCTCGCGGCAAAGAAAGAAAAATGGCAGCAACAATTAAGTGCAAGTCCTATGGGGAACCATATTTGGGCCTATGAGGCGATTGCCCTTGAAGAATATGTTGTGCGAGAAGCTGCTAAAAAGAAACTCACAATTTCCTTGGCCGAATCCTGTACTGGTGGACTTGTCGCTCATAGACTAACAAATGTCTCAGGATCTTCTTCCGTTTTTAAAGGAAGTATTGTGGCCTATGCCAATGAAGTCAAAACTCAAATTTTAGCGGTTAAGGAAGATACTCTTATTAAGTATGGCGCTGTCAGTATAGAAACGGCGCGAGAAATGGCCCTTGGTGCCCAAAGTGTAACTCAGTCAGATCTTGCTATTTCCTTAAGCGGTATAGCCGGCCCAGGTGGAGGTAGCCCTGAGAAACCGGTTGGCACCGTTTGCATAGGAGAATGTTTTCCTTCAGGAGAAGCAGAGGCCAAACTTTACAAATTTCGTGGAGATCGTGATTATTTAAAACTCCGATTTTCAGAAATGGCATTACACCGTTTACGAGAAGGAATTCTTAGGTCTTAAATTTCTATTGATATTTTTTAAAGACATTTTTCATGATATTTTTTTGGGCCTGCTCTAACCTCTTACGCTCTTTAATTTCGTCAGGGGTCTCTACTTTAAATTCATCTATTGAAAAGAATGGACTGGCCGGAAGGCTTGCCGGGCCTCGCGCCTTTTCCTTCAATTTATGCTGACTAGGCACTTGTTTATCCTTAGCGGACACATCTGCAAATAGGGATTTACCTGGATGAACATTTGAGAACGCCTCCATTGAGAGACTTTTTATTTCACTATCAGTCATATCTTTCAGACGTGCTTTAGCATCAATCGCTTGATCCGTTGATATTTTATTTGCACTTAATAAGAGATCAATAATTTGAGAAATATCTTTTCTCTGTAATTTAAAGTTTTGTATGAGTGCCTGAATTGCTGGTCCCGCACTTTGAGCGAGGACAAGTGGATTTATACTAAATCCTAGGGCAACTGATAATCCGATAAAAAATGGGCGCATAGGGCTTCTACCTCTGGCTTAATTAAGTCTAATAACCTCTTCGGTGGGACTTTCTCAAAAACTAGTAACTTAGGAAGAAAGAAAGATAATTGGTCAAACTTGCCTGTTTTAACTGGCGCTTGAGGGAGGGAAAAGTTGTCCCTGTGCCCCTTTATTCTGAACAAAATCAAACACTTAGTTGATAAACACTGCAGTAATATAAGACTTTCTCTTACTATAAAGAGGTGAACGGCCGTTTTACTAAACCGCATCACCAATTTGACCGATAAAAAAGAGAGTTATTGTGTGGATCAAGGAAGTGTAATTACCATGTTTCAAGGTCTTAAAGGATTAAGCCTATATTCGTTTGCCAAAAAGTTAATGGCCTTACTGGTTGTTCTAACTTTTGTTATGTCTTGTGTTCAAAAACAAGGAAGTGGCGGTCGTCGAAAATCTTCAAGCCAAGGCGCCACTACTGAAACCGGAAATAACAACACACCCAGCACACCTATATTTGAAGGCCAAGCAAACTACCTTCAAAATGGCAGCATTAAAGCAACGACGACACTCACTCTCGCTGGAGACTTTTCTACCTCACTCTATCTTAGGGGTTCTCAAGTTGATCAATTCATTAAAGTGGAAAATAAAAATAACGTTCAGTGCTTACTAGTTCCGTACACCAACAGTGCGATTCAAAAGACATTAGTACTAGCAGCTTACCCACGCTTCTTTTTTAATTTCTCAACAAATGCACAGGAATATTACTACGAAGTTGAACCGGCAAAGAGTGGCGACAACGCAACTTTTTGTCAGCAACCTGGTGTTCTCTCTACAGTTGGTAGCGAGTACCCGGGAACCTCTCCCGTCTATCAGCTCTCAGATATTTGTCCTAACTGTAGTCTGGCCAATATTTTAAGTGACTCCTTAAACTTAATAACAACAAGCGGCCTTAGCGTTCCAGAAGTCACACTTATCAATTTAAGAATCGAACTAAGACCTGAGACAACTGTTGATCTCCCCAGTAACCTCTCCTGTAACGCTAGCTCTGAATGTTTAAGTAAAGGCTTTGACTGCTGTAGTTTTGGTCAGTGTGTGAGAGATAAGCAAGTCAGGTCTAACACCGATCAAACCTCACTCGATTTTCAGCAGGCGTTACTTGATATTCAAGATAACCCAGGTGCTGTTACAAATTACCCTGAGTTTTTCCACTTATGTGCAACAAATATACCTGTTGAAACTGACCCAACACCAAGACCAGACCCCGCCGTAGGTGCCGGCGAGCGATTCTTAGAAAGAAAAGCGCTCTATGATTGCACCACCCCAGTTGAGGGAGAAATGGCCATCTGCCAATCCAAGTACAGCGATGTTCAATCGACCATAGCAACTACTGGTAGTAATCAATTTGAAACTGGTGGTGATGATAGAAACTTTAATAGTATCTACTCTGGAACCAGTACATTATCTCCCAACTCACTTTTCTCTGTTGAGTATGCTGGCGAAACTCTCTTTGAAAAAGATGCAATTGTAAAAGGAATGACAGTTGGTCCAGGAGGAAACAATTCTGGTAATGATAACTTGGATGACACTCAAATCATTACATTAACAGCAACACCCGCGGCTTCTGCACCAAATGACAACTTAACTATAAATTATCGAGTAGACGGATCTTGTAAAGAAATCTCGGCCTTCCTTGCTCAATGTTATAAAGTGTATGTCCAAGGTCAAAATGAAGGTAAGGTTACCGATCACTTCCCAGCTTCTAATGAGTTCGCACTACCTTATTATGCCGATTCAAATAAAACGATAACAGTAACAGTCGATGAGGCCCAAAGCTTACAGTTTACAAATTGGAACCTTGTTCAAACAACACCGGCGCGAGTTGAATTTGTGGGAAATTCGCTATCTGTCTTTGATACCCAAGTCGTAAAGGTTACTTTCTTTGTTAATCTTCAAAATTATCCAAATATCCTGCTACAAAAACGGGCAGCGCGAGACGAGATCCGTACGATTTGTGGATGTGGCACATTAGATTGTACTTTAGAACCCGTTGAGGACAGCTTAGGTAATGTTGTGGATTTTGAATGTTTCTATCCACCTCCACCACTACCTCCACCACCACTTCAACAAACGGTTCTAATAAGCGCGAAGACGGCGCCTCACCGCTTTTATGATAAAGATGGTGTCTATCATGAAGGCCCAGAAGACTCTATTACTGAACAAGAAGGAGAAGAGTTCCTTTATACCAGTAATAACTTATTGAGACCTAATAATGTCGATCAATATATTGGCTTTAATGAAATCTATGGCTCATTTACACAAAAATCTGGAACGCCGATACCAGCAAAAGAAGTACGTGTCGTTACAGGTAAAACTTATGATATTTTCACGGACTCTGGTTCCTACTCTTCTTGCTTCTTCTGTGGAACAGATTATTTTAGCTCCTTAGCAAGAATTTTTCCTCAAAGCTTTCTTAGTAATGGTGGTGGTTATACACCTGATGAATCTCAAAATAATCCACTTGCGACAAGAAACTTTCGCCGCGACGATTTATTATTTGGTAGGGCCTGTTTCGTGCCGGCGACAATGATCCCCTGGACTCATGCTACTGAATCAAGTCGCTTAGAACAGCGAAGAAAACGCTTGGCCGCACAACACTTTCTCTTTGCTAATGGCTATCAAAGAGATTGGTATGGTTTTGATTACGGCTCCGTTATTGGTTCATTTGATGGTGTGCGCTGGTTTTCGATAGGGAATCAAAGAAGAATTCAGGCACGCAGTACAAAACTCTTTATTGCCATTAATAGCTATTTCGCCGACTTTACGGATAACACTACCTTTAGTGTCACCGTTCAAGACACCTCTACGATATCAGGACTTGGTGCCTTTGTTACTAATGACTTTCAATCCGATGGGGCCGAATGCCAAAAGGCACATATTTGTGAAACTGACTCTGACTGTGCTTCTCAGCTAGGCTGGGATTACGTGTGTGAGTCTATTACAAGTGTTACGACTCCATGGCCGCGCTTTGATAGCAATGGCCTTGAAATCCCTGGAGTCACCGATACCGTCAATCTACGAAACCTACTGGGCCAAACCTCTGGCTCTACAAGACGTTGTGTTTATCGAGGCCGCGGTTCAATGTGTAATCAAGACTACACAACTACCGACACAAATTCTAACTACACCGGGACTGCGCAATCGGGACTCTTATCTTGCTCTAACAACAACTACTGCCAGCCCTTTATCGAAGGTGTGGCCGTTTCCAAGTTTAACGATAAAATTTCTCGCTATGGGAAGAGTGTCAAGGCCCAAAATGCTAGTGACTTTGTCACGGAATCAGACCTCGATACAATAGGACTTGGCGCTCGCATAATCGGTAGACCATATGCTTGGCAAGGAACGGACACAATTCCTGTTGATGCTCAATCGAATTTATCACAAAATAAAGTCTCAGCAGTATGTATTCCTGGCAGAGATAATAATAACGATACCTTTTTAAGCAATCAATCAACAAAACCTAGTACAGAAGCATTAGGAGATCAGTTTAATGGTCTTGGTGTCACCCCTACCCTTGCTGATGGTGGATCTAACCGCTTGGACTATCTCTCTCGTTGCTCTATTTTGGATAATGAAAATAACTATTTTTACAAACAGGCCACTAAAAGCAACTTAACCTTGGCCGACTCTGATGTAAGCAAATTAGCGGGACGTCAGGCACTAAGCACCAATCTCTTGTCTATATTTGAATCGGTCACAATGACTGGCAATGAGCTTATCAAAAATTATGAAGATGAATTTATTGATGAGATTTTTTACCAAGAAGACCGCTGTTTAAGAGCACCAGGCTCTACATGCTTCTCTGCTCTTGACTGCGCACCAAACCCCTATATTGCCGATCAAGTAGCGAACCTTAATGTAGACGACTCAAGCGTCACGGCGATCATGAACCGTTATGAGATAAAATTTTGGCAAGAAGAACTAGTATGTTCACAAGAGAACGCTCCGGGTACCGATGACTTTGATCTTGGAAAAAATCGTTGTTGCCGAGAAACCAATCAGCTTTTAACTATTGGAACTTCTACTGTTAACGGTGATGGATCCGGAGGTCGTGATCTTGACTTTAGCGACTTACCATCTATCACTACAGACATTAACTCTACGACGAGAAACTCTCGCCTCTCCACTGTATGGGACCTTATTCAAACAGATAATGCGAGTCACCCTCGTCTAAGAAGTGTTAGAGCGGATGCTTGTAGCACTGCTTGTGGAGATCCTGCTATCCTACAAAACCAATTTAATACCTTCTCAGAAATTGCTGGCCGAACTTGCTGTAGCAAAAATTGGATTCGTAACTTTGACCAAGAAGAAAATGGTGGTGGACATGTTTGGGGTCCTAGTAAAACTCAGCAAATCCCCAAAGAATCATTTCGTTGCTATAACTACGCCTTATGCGTAGAGGGACCAGATGGAGATCCTACAGACTCCTGTGGTGATGATCCAGGCGATGGTTTTACCGGCTTTACTTGTAGCCATACCGATGAACCAGATGATCCTAATTGTAGAGCACGCCAAATTACCGATCCACAAGCTGCAGTCGTTTTCGACTGGATGGGCACATTTGAACTTACAGGTATCCCCCAAGTAACAATCAAGGCAATCGATCACCCTGATATTCTTTGTCCTGTTGATCCGGATAACCAAAGTGTTCTTGGAACCACTGGACCAAGAGAACTCGTCATTGCTGGCGCCACGGAAGAATATAATGACCAAACCTTTAATGCCACAGACATGACAAATTTTGACACAGACAATATTAGAAAGATTTTTAGTTCAGATCAAATATCATGCTGTGTCCCCGCAGGAACCCAGATGCCAGGTGATGCCGATCCAAATGAATGCTGTACTGGCTTTATTGGATCTTCTGGAAGTTGTCAATTACCTGCTTACTCAGATGTGTCCCTCTACCTCAATCGATACGTTAGTTCAGAAGCACAAGATGAAGATGTTTCTGCATTTGATTCAAAAACTGGTTATCTAACGAGCCCATTTGATGTCATTCGTATTGCTTGTAAAAAGAAAATTTGTGAGTCTGGCTCTCTTGTAGAAGGTGTTGCTCTAAGTAATCTTCGCACAAGAGGACATGAAGGTAGTGATAAACAAAAATTTCGTTTCCTTGATGGAGATGATCAGGTCAACAGTGTTAATGGTTTAACAGAATTATATGATAGTGGTCTCAAGTGGAACACTCATTATTATTGTAATGATGTTGATTTAACAACTCCACTAGATGGCACCATTGACTGCGGGAATTTATAAACCTAAGAATAAATAAGAATTAAAATCGCTAAAACTAAACGGTAAAGACTAAATAACCACAGACCCATTCTTTTGATAAACTTCAAAAAGTAATGGATGGTTACAAGTCCTGTCAAAAAAGAAATAGTAATCCCTATCAAACATGTCATTAAACTAAAAGACTCCTCACCTCTCATAAGGGTAGGGAGTTTGTAAAAGAATCCAGCGAGAATAATAGGTAGAGATAATAAAAAGCTAAACTTTGTCGCCTCGTCTCTTCCTAGTCCAATAAAGCGTGAGATGGTTAGGGTGCCTCCACTGCGGCTTACACCTGGGAAGATGGCCAAAGCTTGAAACAAGCCAATGAGAGCTGAGCGCCACCACTGGGGTTTCTCCATATGACCATTTTCATCATCTTTGCAAAAAGCATCGGAGAGAAACATTAATAACCCAAAGATGGCCAAGTTGAGGCCAATCATTTGAGGTGTGCGTCCATAAGTTTTAGCGAAATCTTTAAGTAAGAGAACAATGATAAAAGTAACAGCTGTCGCCACGACCATATTAATCGCCATATAATTCGTCTCTTCATTTCTATCAAATATAAACGAGTATAGGTCATGAATGAGAGATTTAAGGTCTTTAAAAAAGTAGCAGATGATTGAAAAGGCCGTCCCTACATGCATAGAGAGATCAAAGATTACACCTGGGTCTTTAATGGCAAGAATGTGCGGAAGCAGCGCCAAGTGTCCACTAGAGCTCACAGGTAAAAACTCTGTTAGCCCTTGAAGAATTCCATATATGATTGCTGAAATATCACTCATGCATTACTAC
>JAFMBV010000116.1 GCA_017858255.1 Bacteriovoracaceae bacterium | reverse complement strand
TATTTTGGAGGAGCTCACCCTACGAATTCTTTTGAACACCTTTTGAAAGGCCTTAATATGGCCCAAGAGGAATTTGGTGCAGAAAATGTTTCTCTCTACATAATAGGTCTTAGTAAGGAGACTGTTCCTAGTCTCTTAAAATCTCGACTTAATAAAGATATTTTTGCTCTTGGGTTTCTAAGTGAAGAAAATGTCTCTTTATGGATTAAAGAGGCCGATCTCTTATTATGTCCTTTTGTCGATGGAGTAACGACCAGAAGGGGAACCATTATGGCCGGACTCATTCATGGTCGTCCCATAATAACGACCAAGAGCTATTTTACGGTAGACACTATCCCATGGAGTGAGTTTCTCTATGTTTGTCCTTTTGATGACCTGATGACCTATGGCAAGCTCATCATTCATGCTCTTAAAAACCCCGATGAAGCAAATGACTTGGGCAATAAGGGCTCTCTCTATTATAAAGATAACTTCTCAGTCGAAGCCGTTTCAAAGACCCTTTTAGCTTAAATCGCGCCTCATTCCTTGGCTCAAGGATTGCATCTATATTTAGTAAGAATCCATACGTTATCTGTAAATGTTTGATTTTATTGGAGAATTACTATGAGACTCTGGCACAAGCTAGATATGGCCTACAAAATATTGTTCATCTTTTTGATGGCCGTGCAACCAGTGTACACAAAGAGTATTAGTGAGTCTCAGCCTTTTAATGTTCTAAAAGAAGATTTTGCTCCGCTTGAAGAGGGTATCGTAAAAATCAACCTTCCAATGGAGCTCATAAGAAGTCAGGTCAAAAAGATATTAGAAAAAGGTCCCGAAAACGAAGGTGCCTTTATTAAAGAAATTGACCGCTTTGATATGGATCCAATGCAAAACCTTCTTATTGTTTCCGGTACAGCTTTGCTACCTGCTGACGTTGTCTTTGATATGAATAATATTGCTGGTGGTGGTGAATTTGCGGTAGAGCATAGATTCAATATTAGTTTGAAATTTCCATCGGCCCGTAAGTTAGCTTTAACAAAATATTTTTCTCTAGAAATTGTGGAATTTAAAATTGATGGTCAAAGTTACCTGACGGCCTTTAATCGTATTAATCAATATATTGTTGGTCTTCTGGCAAATACTTCATTCATGGATTGGGTTTTAAATGTTGAACCAGAAAACTTCGGAAAAGAAGAAAACCTAAGTGAGCAGATCGACAAGTTAATAACATCTAAAGGTCTGCGTTTTGGCAATAATAACATTTCCTTTAAATTAGATATTGAAAAAATTGAGGCCCTTAAATCTTATACTGAATTAACAGAACTTCGAGTTTGGAATATTTCACCAGTCCTTTTAAAGGGGAGTGGAAAAGTGGCGTTACAAATTGAGGCCGGTCTAGGTGAACCTGGAGATCGTTGGTTTCAGGCAGTAAAGGAGCGCGGGGAGAGTGAAGAGCAAACCCTAGAAGAGGCACGTTCGGCCCTCTATGCTCAGTATGGTGATACCTCGGCACTCAATGGTGAATTGATGACCTTTATGACGTTTTTAAAGGATCAATTAAACTTTCCATTATGGGAAACACGTCAAATTAATAGTTATAACTCTTTAAAGAGTAATGTCGAGTCTCGTGTTCGTGCCGGACTAGATCGGAGAAATCCCTTATTTAAGGCCAATCCCATTCTTGCTTATGATTTATTAAAAGAGGAAGTGAAGGCCTTTATTGTTAACGAATTAACAGAGCTTAAAAGGCGTGCCCAGACACTGGCCTTATTGAAAAGTGGTGGTAGCGAAAGTGGCAAGATGCCTTTTATCACAAAGAGACTATCGCAAGGCTCACTTTCTCAAGGTGTTCGCTTTGCTCGCGACTTTAATTTTGAAAATGAACAAATGTTTCCTGAACTAGAAGTCGTTATTGCTCCCCACATTCCTGGGGTTATCTTAAGAGGTGTGATGAATATGAACATCAACGTCTTTATGGAAATGGGACTAGAAGGTGAGGGAATACAGTGGTCGGCCTCTCCTTGGCGCGCGGCCGAAGATATTTGGGGTTCAGGTATTCCTTTTGAAGTGTCGCTTAGGTTGCATGCTTTTGATGAAGGAGTCTTAGGGCTTGATGTTGTAAATTTTAGTATTTTAAGTGATAGCGAAAAAACAAGTCTTTCTAAGAGCTCGGGACATGGTCATCTTATTTCTACATGGACTAAAATGGCCATTGTTGAAACGTTGACCACGTTGGCGGTTGAAGACCCTCTTTCGGTAAGTGCTAGTGATGAAGGGCCTGAAGTTAAGGATGCTCCTTACAAACATACTCTTTCCAAAATTTCAGAGCAAAGTCGAGTTTATCAAAGGGAAATGGCCCGTGTTTTGGAGGGAGATCTCTCCGCTTTAGTAAAACTCGCAGAAATAGATATTGAAGAAAACCCTTTTAACCAAGCTGGTTCCCAAGAAGTGGCGAATAACTTGCGCTACCTATTCCAAGATATCATCTCTTATGATGAGGTCTCTGAAATGATTCAGTTTAAACTGGATCCAAAAATTGTTACGGAGACACTTTTGGCCAGTGAAAATACTGTTCAGGTGTGGAATATAGAGTCTCTTTATGACTCTATTTTAAATCAAACTTATATCGAAGTGGGTCTGGGTGACGGAACTCGCTCTAAAAAGTATCTGGGAAAGATATTTAATAGGCGAGAGACTAAAGACTCTCAAGGCTTCGTTGGCATAGATGAAACGAGAGAGAGTGGTAAGTCTGATTTAATCGTTACGTCTGATCTTAAATATTTTGAGCTATTTTTAAACAAGTTATTCAGTGATGCTTCTCTGGTTCAAATGAAAGGGGTAGAGCAGTCTCTAGTGGGTAACACTGAGCAAAGCCACTATGTGATTAAGGATCTTAATCTTGAGGCCGTTGCTGATGGCCAACTTCAAATGAACCTTACTGCAGCACTTTACGAAAAAACCAAGAAGGGAATATTAGGGCAATTGTTTTCTTCAAATGATTGGAAAGTGACTCAAAAAGATGTTTTCGTTAAAGCTCGTTTGAAACTCTCAGTCGAAAAGCTAGCTCGCTATAAAAATAGAATAAAACTTTCTGCCAATGAAGTGTTTTTTGGCGATGAAGTGCTCCGTATTGATGTTGCCCAGGCCGGTATTCGCTTTTCAGGTGATACTTCAACTCTTGATAAAATTATAAACATTGTCGCCTCTGACATTAACTTTGAAGGTGGTCTGGCCCGTAAAGTAAAAGGTGTTGTTCTTAACTTTCTTCATAAATACTTGAATGATCAAGACCCTAAAAAGAACGGAAATACTACACTTGGTGGCGTTAAGATAAATCGCTATGCAAAGTTGTTGGCACATGATGAAGAAATCCTTATTCAACTCAATCCACATATTATGGGGGTAGCTTTTGATGTTCGACTTCTTAATAATGAATCGTTCAATGGGACTCCTGTAGGTCTATTGGTTAATAAATCTGAAAATCGCTTAGATTTTCACTTTAGTACTTCTGGTAATTTGGCCGCCGTTGATAAAGGTGAACTGTTGAGAATTATGGTTAAGGCCAAAAAGCTATTTCAACCATTTGTTAAAGGCGAACGCGAACTGTTTGGTGATAGAGCTAAGCTTCTTCAACTTTATGACCTTTCTCTCTATAACTCTGACTATACAAAGCTGAGTCTCTTTCATCGTCTAAAGAGAGTCATGAAAAACTATGAGGGCGTTTTAAATATTGTGAAACCTGATACTAGTGTTGTTGATCAAATAAATCATAACCTTGGGACTAAGTTTGGAGTGGCGTCAGGAGTTTATAACAATAGAGAATTAACAGGTTCAGGTGTTGAGATTATGTATTTTCTGTCCGCTGCTACTCTCTTAAGAGAGCAGATGGAGGCTTTTATTGCCAAAGTTGATAAATTAGGTGTTCGTAATCAGGTTTCTTTTGTAGGGGCCATGAAGGCCAAAATTCAAGAGATTGATGGAATGATGATTAATCCTTTAATGGAAGTCTATGATAAGAACTTTAAATTAAGAAATATAAAAATTATTAAAAAAGGCGTCACGGATTGGAATTATACCTACTATCCTGATGCCCTATATTGCGAAGGCGTTTCCAACCTTGTTAAGAAATGGAGTGAAAAAAGTGGCCGTTAAGAGACCAGACTTTTCTAAAAAGAAAACCCAGTCCAAGATTCTTAATAAGACTAAGAAGGCAGTCAAACGTCCTGTTCCTACAAAACGTAAAAAGGCGACAAAGTCTTTGCGTTATTTTCTCTACCTAGTTTTATTGGGTCTCTTATTTGTTGAATCTGGGTGGCCACCTGGAAGAGGAATTAAGGTTTTACAGGCGGAAGAAAATCTAGAAGTAGTGCGTGTATTAGAAGATGAAAATGAACAGAGACGTCCTATACCACCTCTTTCTAAATCAGATGAGTCTCGAACCACAATATTGGGAGAAGTCGGCCTTAGTGGTGACCAAATGCGCGTTGTTGCTGAAAATATTTTTGCTGTAGCTAAATCTATGTCAGATGAATTTGAGGTTGCTGATGGACTCTCTCTTTCAATGTACGTACTTCGCTACTTGGCAGAAATTGGAGAATACGAGATAGGCAACAAGGATATTATGATTCTAGTGAGGGCCTTTGAGAAATTATCCGGTAATGCTGTTGGAGATGACGTTAGAATGATTCTCGATCAAGTGGAGAAAATTCGTTTTGGAAAACGTGATGGTAAATATTTTAGCCAATTCTTTTGTAAAAATCCTGAGTTAGGAATTATTATACCAATTGAAGAAAGGTCTGATGATCCAAACAGTAGTCTAAAAGAAATTAAAAGGGTCGTCGCTGTACAGGGTAGTTATCTCTATTTTAATGAAGTTGATAATATTTCTGAGAAGAAAGAAATAAGAGACTTTATAAAAAATCCTGTAAAGATTCTTAATGTTATTGAATCAGTTGTTAAGGCACTAAATCAAATTCACCCGGACATCATACAAGGTATTGATGATTATCTTGAGTGGAATGATCACCCTGCTCCTCCGATGATTATTGACATGGCAGGAATTTCTGTTGAAGTTGATACCGCAACTATATTTAATGACATTATCTTTGATTTTAATAAGGCCTATGTATTTCCTGGATTGAAATTAGGCACTAAATCTCTTCCTACCTTTGTGTTGGGTGCAAAAGCAAAACTCTTAAACTTAAAAGTGAGTGTAGATCAATGAGATTACTAATGTATTCATGTCTTCTCACTCTTTCAATTAATAGCATGGCACAGGATTCGATTGCTTTGGTCAAAGAAGAGCTTGGTCCGCCAGAAACAAAGGACGTGACAAATTTTGAAGTTAATCCTGAAACTAAGGACGTAACGAGTCTTGAAGCCAAGCAAGAGGCCAAGTCTGAAGTTATGGATGAAGTTCTCTCTGATAAAACAGAAGACAAAAATAAAGGTGATGATGATGTCGTCAATAATAAGGATGATGTTGATGCTACTGAACCAAAAATGATGGTGGAGAATCCTAACGAATCAACAGAGAATAATGCAACTCCCATGTTAGAGCTTAATATTCCAACTTATAAAGAATCGGCGTATTCACAAGATAAAAAGTGGGGAGTTTCTGCTCGCTACTTAGGCATTCTCAGTCAAGTCGGAGTCGAGAGAGAGTTATTCGGTCAAATTAGTGTGGGTCTTTATTATGGTCGTTATCAAGGGAAAGTTGCTGGGAGTGATGATCTTGGACTGATTCCTGACCTTGATCATGTGGCGCTTCAAGTGAATGCCTATTTGGGAGAGCAAAAAAGTGCTCTAAGCACTGGACCTGTGCTGCGTTTTGCTGTGCATGGAAATAAGCAAAAAAGTAATGCGTTGGTGAAAAGTGTCCAAGTTGATGGCGTTGATGTTATTGTGCCCGGAAAGACGAGAGTGGGGACACTATTAGGTGTAGGCTATCACTGGCAATGGAATCCTATTTCATTAAGTGTCGGTATCGAATACCTATCCCTTGGACCTCTGAAAAACTTAGTACCTCTCGCTGCGAGTTTAGGAGTTGCCTTTTAACATGCCCATCAAAGTTTTTAAAAATCGTGATTGGTCCTTTTCTTTTTCAGATCAAATTGATCCTTTTTTCAATCTTGCTTGGGAAAATGAATTGTTAAAAGGGGATTTCCCAGAAGAGAGTCATCTCTTCTTATATCGTAATAAACCATGCATTATCTCTGGTCGCTTTCAAGTTCCTTGGCGAGAAATGAACTTTCATGCTCCACGCTTTTTAGAACTAACCTATGTTCGTCGTCGAAGCGGTGGAGGCACCGTTTATCATGATCTTGGAAATTGGAATTTTTGTATTGTTCGAAAAGGAAGAGAGTTAAATCGGATTAAAAATTTAGAACTTATAATTTCAGTTCTTAAAATCCTCGGCGTAGAAGTTTCTTACAATGATCGCTTTGACCTGGTTTTTAAAGACAAATCAGACCAAGATTTAAAAGTGTCAGGCTCTGCTTTTAAACAGACAAAGAACATGAACCTTCATCATGGAACCCTACTTGTAGAAGCTTCTTTAAAAGACTTAAAGGGCACCCTCGGTGTTACAGATGGTTGGGAGTTAACAGGAAAGGGAATAGCTTCTCATCCATCACCAGTGACCAATTTAAATGAACATGGACATAACTTAACTTTTGATAAGTGGATCAATGCCTGGTTAAGTTTTTTTGAATTAAAACCTGAAAATCATAGTCCACCAAGCTTCAGTCAGCTTCAATCAATTGAAGAAGAGCGCCGTGCGCTTAAGAGCTGGCAATGGCGCTGGGGTGAAACACCACATCATAATATCTCATGGAAAAACTTGGGTAGTGAGGTCATTATTGAGATCAAAAAGGGTCAAGTTATTGGACAGTCTTTCAAAGGGTTTGTTTCTGAAATAAATCTTATTGGTTTGAATGTTTGCTCTGGAGATGATTATCAGAGCGGAGGATTTGATCTTCCCGACTACTTTAATGATCAATTGAATATTCTCGCGGGTGATTAATCTCTAACAAATGCTAACCTAACTTAGATTTAACAACTCTGACCTTCTCAATGAGTGTGGGAAGGACTAGTATTTTTCGATGTCTATTAGCTCTTCAATGCCACATAAAGATATATCAATCGATCACCTAAAAGAGGCGAGGCGTCATTGGCTTAAGTTTCTTAAAGAAAATTGGGGTGTTTATACTTCTGGTATCTTCTTTGTTTTAACGACGGCGATGTTACAGGTCTTAGTCACTAGGTTACTTGGTTGGATTCTCGATTTTTTTACAAAAGAGACACTTCCGAAGTTTTTCTACGGCCTAAACCAGCAAGATACTTTCTTTAGGCTCTTCATATTTTTAGTCATCTCAAGATGTATATTATTTTTCTCGCGTGTGGGATGGCGTATTACTATGGCCAGACAAACTCACCTGGCCTCTAGTGAGCTCAAGGAAAATATCTGGGATAATGTTCGCTTTTTTAAGCACACTGATTTAATTCGTTATTTCACTAAGGGCATTCTTATGAATGCCAATACCTCAGATGTTAATAGAGGTCGATTCATTTATGGATTTACCTTGGTGGCCATTTTTGACATGGTTTTCTTGGGGATCTTTACTTTGGGAACCATGATCACTATTCATGCACCTTTGGCATTAATATCCCTGTGTGTACTTGCTATCTTACCCTTCTTTGTTAAGAAGCTTTCCCATTTAGAAATGACTCGTTACCGTACGGCCCAAGAAACTTTGGGGGAGTTTAATGATTTAACCTCTCAAGTGGTTTCCACCATACGCCTACAAAGAATTACTCAAACTGGTTCTTTCTGGTTTAAAAAAATGATGGCCTCTGCAGATGCTTATCGTAGTAAAAGACTGGAAGCTGTTTTTACTTCTCTTCGTTATATCCCTGTTATGGGTTCAGGCCATATTTTAAGCTACGCAGTACTCTTCTTTGTAGGTATACCGTTTGTCTTAAGAGGGGAAATCTCTATAGGTGACTTTGTGGCCATGCAAGGGTTGATCTTTCTTTTGCAAGATCCCTTGGCCGAACTCGGCTTTATTATCTCAGAATGGAAAAAATCTTTTACCTCTCTCGAGCGTTTGAGTGAGATCTATCACCATGAAAAAGACCCTCATCTTAGTTTAGAGGGAGACGAACTTATTGAAACGTCTGCCGTATTAAATGTTGAGTCTCTCTCCTTTCAGTATTTTGATGGTGAAGATTTTGTTATTCAGAATTTAGACCTTAAAGTGATGGAAGGTAAACGCTTAGGGATTACCGGACCTATTGGTAGTGGCAAATCAACTCTTGTCAGAATCTTAAGTGGAATTGAAAGAGAGCACGATGGTGATGTCTCCTTTATGGGCAAGCCTTTTAATAGTTATTCTCATGAGTTTTTAAGGACTCTTATTGGTTATGTTCCTCAAAAGGCATTTCTTTTTGCTGATACCATTAGAGAGAATATTCGTCTAGATCGAGACTTGAATGATGAAGAAGTTTGGCACTTCTTAGAGCTTGCCTGCTTGGCAGAGGATGTACGCCAATTCCCAGAGCAACTCGATACTCCTTTAGGGGAGTGGGGCATAAACCTCAGTGGTGGACAGAAGCAACGTTTGACTCTGGCGCGCGCGCTTGCTCGTGGTTGTCGATTATACTTCTTTGACGATTGCCTTAGTGCCGTAGACACGGTGACGGAAGAAAAAATCCTAAAGAATTTAGATCAGCAGCTAAAAGAAGAAACTCTTGTTTGGGTTGCTCATCGCGCATCAACTTTAAAATATTGCGATCAAACCCTGGAGATGAGCTCATGAGCCAGGCCAAAGTTTTAACAAAAAAGAAGAAGTCGTTTCTCCATGCTGATGAGCAATCTGACGAGGCCGTCAAAAAGTTTAAACTCTCAGATATGGCGTCCTTCAAGAAACTGTTACATTTTGCGAGACCATTTAAAACAGGAATTATCATCGGTCTTGCTCTGATGATGGTGAGCTCGCTTGCTTCTCTTATTTCTGCAAGAATGATGGGTCTACTTGTTGAGAATGGTCTTCTAAAGAAATCTTTGGTGACCTCATTTAATTATTCTGGTTTGGTCTTAATTTTTGAACTCTGTTCACTGGGTTGCATGTGGCAAGGAAGAAAACTACTAAGTGACTATAGCTCACGAACAATCCTTTCAATTAGAGAGGCCCTCTTTAATCACCTTCAAAATTTGCCTATTAGTTTCTATGACCGTCAACCGCAAGGACGAGTTGTAACAAGGGTAACCCATGATGTGGAAGGGATTGAAGAATTCTTCACCTCTAGTATGGGTCGTGTACTTAATTCAGCTTTTATGGCCACAATGGCGATGATCGCCATGTTGGTCACAAACTTTAAGCTAGGATCAATCTTAGTGATTAGTGTATTTCCCGCTATTCTTTTCGTTTATCTTACTCGTGATTATGTTCGTAAAGTGAATCGTAATCTTTCTCGAACAAATAGTGTTCTCAATTCAAAACTTAGTGAGTTTTTAAATGGGATTGAAGTTATCAGAATTTATGGGCTTGAGAATTGGTCTAAGGATGAATATGACTATTGTGTTGAAGATTATCGAAGCAGTCATTTAAAGGCGAATAACCTCTATGCATGGACACGTCCACTAGTGGCCTTACTATGCAGTACACCTCTTATTGGTCTCGTGTGGTTTGGTGGTAATAATGTTTTATCTGGCGCTATGACGGTTGGACTCTTCGTTACTTTCGTACGCTACTGTGAAAGGTTCTTTCATCCTATTATGACGTTGGCACGAGAGATTCATATGGTGCAACAAGCTTTTACTTCCGCTGAACGAGTGGCGTCTTTCTTATCGCATAAAGAAGAAGAGGCCATTCTTGGTGAGGATGGAAAATTAGCGCCGAAGTCTATGGAAGGTAATATTGAGTTTAATGATGTGTGGATGGCCTACGATAAAGAAAATTATGTCCTAAAGGGAATTGATTTCAAGATCAAGAGAGGCGAGAAAATTGGTCTGGTAGGAACAACAGGGTGTGGTAAAACGACAACCGTTAGTCTTCTCTCACGTCTCTATGAATACCAAAAAGGTGAAGTCTTATTAGATGGTCATTCATTGCGCCATTACAGGAGAAGTTTTCTACGCCAGCAAATTGGCTTCGTCAGCCAGGATGCAATTCTTTTTCGAGGCAGCTTCAGGCAAAACCTTTCTACAGACGAAAGTGTTCCCGATGATAAAATCCTTTATGCCTGTGAGGTAACAGGTCTGGCCCAGGTTATGCGCCTTGGTTCATGGACATTAGAGTCTGAAATATATGATGGTGGTGCAAACCTTTCAGTTGGTGAAAGGCAACTTTTGGCCCTGACTAGAGTATTAATAAAAAATCCCACAATTTTGATTCTTGATGAGGCAACGGCGAATATTGACCCATGGTTTGAAAAAATAATTCACCAAGCGGTGGACAGAGTGATGGTAGGGCGTACTTGTTTAATGATCGCCCATCGTCTTTCAACACTTGATCATTGTGATCGGATTTTTGTCTTTGAAAAAGGCCGCCTCGTTGAGGAGGGAAGTAAATTGGAGTTAGAGGCCAAAAAGGGGCACTTCTTCAACCTTCATAAGGCCCAAGACGCAGTTGATTAGGTTTTATAGTCTTAAAGCCTGCAGATTTCTCACCATTTATTGAAGAAATTCCGATAGTTAAACCATGAAAATGAATAATAAATTGGCCGCTATTCTCAATGAGATGGAAGGCAATGGAACTGACCCCTCACTTCTCGTACGTCTGCGCGAACACCTTAGAGAGCAAGAAGAAGAAAAAGAGTATTTAGAAAGGGAGCTTAAAAAGTTTAAGCTGATGGTTGATTGGACTCCTTGTACAGTTAGTTGGATAAAAGCCGATTTAACTTATGCGGGAGTTAATAAAACCTTGTGTGATCTTTGTGAGATGAGTGCTGAAGAATTTATTGGTCAAAAAGTTGGCCATCATACACGTCATAAGTATTTCCGTGACTTTAGTGAAGAGCTCTTTTTAAAAGATGAGGCCAGTCATGAGACCAACCTTACGACCATTATTGAAGGGGAAGAGAAGAAGTTCTTTCTTATTGGCACAAAGTTTAACGAAAATAAAGAGGCCGTAATTATAGGGCTCGATGTCACCGAACTATCCCGCCTGCAGCAAACGGTCGGGCTCATGGAGAGACTATCTTCTCTTGGAGAAATGGTCGCAGGCATCGTTCATGAAATTAATAATCCACTGACCCTGGTTAAGAATAAGGCCCTTATGATTCAAAAGTATCATGAGAAAAATCAGACGGAACGAGTTTTACAGGCGGCCGAAAGTATTAATGTTACCTGTGAGAAGATGGCCAAAATTATTGAAGGGGTAAAGACCTTTGTCAGGCAAGGCCATCAT
>JAFMBV010000115.1 GCA_017858255.1 Bacteriovoracaceae bacterium | reverse complement strand
TCTTGGCTACTTTTTTTGTAGCTTTCTTTGTCGCTTTTTTTGCAACCTTCTTCTTCGCTACTTTCTTCTTTGCAGTCTTTTTAGCGACCTTCTTTTTAGCAACTTTCTTTGTCGCTTTCTTTGCTACTTTCTTTTTTGCCGTTTTCTTTTTCGTTGCTTTCTTCTTGGTCGCTTTTGCCA
This sequence comes from Bacteriovoracaceae bacterium, assembly GCA_017858255.1. Lineage (GTDB taxonomy): Bacteria > Bdellovibrionota > Bacteriovoracia > Bacteriovoracales > Bacteriovoracaceae. The sequence goes on along the minus strand of JAFMBV010000115.1, from coordinate 11,268 downwards.
CAATAGACCCCTATAGGTTGTTTTAAGGAAATAAAGTTTGTAGTGGGCAGTATAGCCATGAGGAAAAGGACGAATCAAGCTTTTTTAGTTTTTAAATCTAAAAAGCAGGTTGGCTGCCATAATCTCTGAGGTCGTTGGCATCGAGAGTATTTCTCATTCTGATGCCTTGCATTAGACTTGCACTAGTATAGCCTGTCTCGCTTGGTGGATCGATAAATGTGGGTAGGCTATCAAAGCCGTAAGGTGTTCCGGTCTCTAATACCTTTTTAAGCGGTATAAATTTAGTGGAATAGAAGTTTCTCTTTGCTGAAAAGGATGTTGCACTTCCAAAGGGGGATCCGATATTCCCATCATTGTCGGCGCCTTGGCGCTGGCCCGGCATAAATGCTGTTAGGGCAGGCGTGAGGTCTGGGCCAAAAGTAGGAGTTTGCCATGTCGTACGATAGTAATACTGGAAATCTGGTCCTCTAATGGTTGTACCGCTATTAAAGTATGTTGTCGTATTTTCGGCCAGGGGTGTGATGCCACAACCCTTGGGATCTGCTGAGAAGAAATAGTTAAACTTTTGGGCCATAGATAGATTGTCACATTGATCTGGAGGCACGGGTCCTGCAATAGGGGTGTTATGGATTGTGTTTGCCGCAGAAAGGTAGGCGTCTCCTCCCCTTGAATCACTTGCAGACAAGCGTCGCATGGCCTCGGCAATTTGTTCTAGAGATTCAGAGTAGGTATCAATGGCATTTTGATTTTCTGTAATATAGCGGTTGATAACATCGGATATCGCGGCTGGATTTTGATAGAGAGTTTCACTTCCATAAAGTGGGGCAAAGAGTCGATAGACCTGAGTATCTGTGTCACCTGCAGGTGCGGGAATACCAGGAATTAATTGAACATAAGAATTCCCGTCCATATTTGTGGGGTTATTTCCGTCCTTATCAAGAAGAGGAATCATATAATTAAGAGCTTCATAACGAGTGGCCCTTCTTACCCGATGAAGGCTTCTTCTTATCTCTTGGATAGAAAAAATAGCGGCGCCTCCTGCGCCAACTTTATTGCTCTTGAACTTTCTAAACTGTTCTTTATCGTAAAGGCCAAAGTCCCTTTCGGGAACTGGAACGACATAGGCTTGATTATCGTTGGTGGCGTTTCTTAGATCATTGATAGGCAGGATTCCATTTCCAAGAGAAGCTATTTCGGAATAACTATCAAAATCATAAATGATGTTAGGGATACCAAAGCCCACACCTCCACTGACAACTGGGTTACCTCCGATGACTTGGCTACCAGTGCTTGTTACCCAAAAGTTTTGAGTAGTAGGAATGGGATAACCACCAGTAAGAACTTGAGCAGCTCCAGCATCGGTTGATATATCTGGAACATTTTCTAGGTTAAAGGCACTGATGTAATTAGATGAAGTTCGTTTGTCGGTGTCTCTTGTTTTTACCTCGGAATCATTTCCTTGAAAGCCTGCATTGAAGAGAACTGGTCCAATTCGACCACCAAAGGGCTTGGCAACAGAATATGTTTTTAGGGTTATGCCCTTGGTTTCAAAGAAGGGATAGAAGAGTCCTGTAAACTCTGCGGCACCTTCTACAGCATAATAGGTGACAACCTCAGGGTTTTTTACAAAGCCCATAATATAGCCCGGTACGGGAATAGCGGTCTTTGTTCCCCCACAAGCGGCTTCTGCTCTTGGAGCACCCGCTGCAGTGGTGAAATCACCCGATGCAGGAAAGAAGGATGTGTAAAACATTGCGTAATTAACGGGCATAACTTTAAGGTCAAGATAGCGCTTTTCTAATGCTGCTTGACCGGCCGGAATAAGAAAGCCACTTAAGGATCTTTCATTTGTCGGAAATGGATTAGGACTTAGTTCTGTTAAACGAAAACTTGCAGCAAAGTCATTGCTGTCATTATTTTCTTTAAATGCCCCTCCACTTAAATTTCTAAAAGCACTCCAAAAGGCCTTCGTTGGTCTTTCGTGAAAAGGTAAGGACGAGCCATCATTCATAATTGTTTCTATAGAGGTACAGGGCACGCCATTTGTATTACCGGGATTTCTGCAAATTGGTGAGGAGATTGGAGGTGTGTTAACAATCGCTTCAAGGTTTCTCATCCTTAGGGCCAATTCAAGCGCCTGTACCCAAGCGCCAATTCTAGTCGGAGCAATTTCTGGTACACCTCCTAAAATAGTGGCACTTCCGGTCCCATAGGTCCAAAGCATGGTTGCTCCCATATTGATATTGGAGCGATCAGAGCAGTCATCAGCTTTGGTTTGGACAATTGAATTCAGAAACGATTCGTGTTGTTCGGAAATACTCGGCAGCCCAACGGTATTAAACCTGGGAAGACCGGGGAGTGTTACGATTTCACAAATATTATTATTGGAACCAAAGTGAATACAAACCGAGGGAACGTTGTAATGATCATAAACTTGGTTATTGTAATAGCGACAATCATTTCCCGTGAATTGGCGCAGGCGAAAGTTCATACCACTACCATTATTAAGGGGAATTCCTCCATTACAACCAGGCCCTGGAGGAGCCGTGCCATCAATATTATCGATGGAATCTAGGCCGATATTTCCTAAGACATAATATTTGAAGAGCCACTCTTTATAAGTGTTTCGCATTTCCCAATTTAGGTAGCCAATATTTGTTAATTGGCGAGCTTGCACAGAAGCTCCCGCAAAAGCTGCTGCATCGACTGAGTTTTGTAGATTGATTTTGGCCTTTACGAAAAGGCCGACATTAACAACGAAAGCAATAAATGTTGTGACAACCACAAGAACCATTCCAAGGAAGATAGAAAGCTGGCCGGCTTCGCGCCAGGACTTCGTAACTTTTTTTTGATTCTTGCTTTTTGGACCTGGGTCGCTGTTGCCTATTTGGCCTTCCATTTTGTCCTTGAAACTCAATTATTTGCCCAAATTTTAGGTGTCTTAATGCTACTAGGGTCAAAATACATGGTCAATCAAGTCCACTAAGTACCCGATTACTTTAGTTTCTCTTTTGGAATGGCTTTTGTAATATAAATGACGCTCCTTGTTGTTTCCGATCCCAAGGACGGGGTACGTTAGCTGTATTCGGAAAACCCTTCAGGCATCACTTTTCACCGAATATGGGGAAGCCTATATTCTCAAAACAGATGCTCCTCCCAGAAGCCGTCGCAGGGCGGCTTCTGGTCTTTTTTGCCCTCATAAAAAACAATGCAAACCCCTTGCTATAATGGGGTTGGAGGAATTTTGTCTATGGAGTGGAACTATCAACGAGAAAAAAATTGGAACCCCTTAGAGGCAAGAACCTTTCGTTTTAAAAAACCAGCCTTACAGTTCTTTTGTCCTCTATGTCGAACCGAGAGGTCTATTAGCACAGGACACCGTTTAACAACGCTAAACTTTTTTCAAGTTATATTACTGACAGTTTTGCTTACGGCGGTCGCTTTTCCTTGGGGTGGTCTTAAAACGATGGCCTCTATTTTTCCAATTTGGCTTCTCTTTGAAATGACGAGAAGAATGCTCTTTAGCAAAGAGGTACCTTGTCCTCATTGTGGTTTTGATGCTTCGTGGTATAAGCGAGATGTGAAAGTAGCAAGAAAGAGAGTGGCCGAGTTTTGGGAGCACAAAGAACATGGTCAAAAACCTATTATGGAGCAGGCTCCCATAGAACCTGAAGATCAAATTTCACCATAATTAATCTAAATTTAATTCATCATTGATTCACACATATTGAATATTGGGGACTTACGAGCTCGCTCTATTTCTCTGTGGCCGCAGAGAGATTTGGCAAGAATTTGGTGCTTCTAAAATTCCGAAGATCGGGCTATGTTGGAGCATCAAACAACACACAGGCTTTAAGCCTTAAACATGTCATATTAGGATTCTAAAGTTTGTTCCTACTATGCTTAAAAACAGGAGACTTCCCCTATGAGTATTAACAAAGTTATGTTGATCGGTCGTTTAGGACAAGACCCAGAACTAAAGTACACACCATCTGGATCTGCAGTTTGTAACTTCTCTCTAGCAACATCTGAGAGCTGGACTGACAAGTCTGGCCAAAAACAAGAAAAAACTGAATGGCACAGAGTTGTAGTTTGGGGCAAGCTTGCTGAGTTATGTAATCAGTACCTCGCTAAAGGTCGCCAAGCTTTTATTGAAGGAGCTTTGCAAACAAGACAGTGGGACGATAAGAGTGGTCAAAAACGTTACACTACTGAGATCAATGCGAAGAACGTTCAATTCTTAGGCGGTCAAGCTGGAGCTTCTCAAGATAGAAGTGCTGATCAAGGTCAGTACAACCAAATGACGCCTCAAAATGATAGCGTTACAAATCAAGATTTTGATATCTCAACAGATTCAAATTTTACAGCTGATGATATTCCGTTTTAGAAAATAAAAAATTATATATTTTGAAAGAGCACCCTTAGGGGTGCTTTTTTTTTGCCTTTTATCTATGTCGCTATGATGTAGCAAAGATATAGCTAGGGCGCTAAGAACTGGAATTGATTTTTTCTAATATCCCAGGCACTCCTGACGTGAAAGTCTTCTCGATCAGGGCGGGAGAGTTGCAAAGATTCTATAAGATGGGGGAGAAAGTTAATAACACCAAAGTTATTTAGGCCGCCATCTACATTTTCAGAGAACTTGTAAGCTTCTTGAGGGTCGTCAACAATAGTGCCTGGAATGTTGATAAGAGAATAAATTTTCTGTGAATGTGGTGAGAGTCTATTCCATTCAATAGAAGATTCTGTATTTAAATGAGACAGTGAGGCGGTGCCTTTGAGACGAAGTTGCCATTTTCTTTTGGGACAATAAAAGTGAAGGGTTGTAGCAGAGTTCTTTTTAAGTTCACTCCATTTTTTAGATCTGATATCCGTATGGATGATAAAGTTAGGAGCATCAGCGCCTGTTTGGATAGATCTTAAAACGACAGTTCTAACTTCTTGTTCGGAAGTAATTAAAGATGGTGTCCAAAAAGGGCCTTTCTCTTTGAGGTCTTTATTCACTTCATCAAGCCAATTAGCGAAAATACTTTCTATATTCTTTGAGCGATCGAACATTTCCCACCTATGGTTTCTTGTAAAATCCTTATCGTTTGTTTCTATCCCTTTACTGTTACCCATTTACACTCACGACACAATTAATGAAGCTTAGGCAGGAAAAAGAAAACTATTGTTCTAAGTGTCTGTAAATATGTAAAAGAAAAGAGGTCTTGTACGCAGATTCCTATTGGGTTTTTACTCTAAATTGTCGAAAAGAGTATTGAATGAGTACAGCAAAGAAAAACGATATTCAAGAGCCTGAAGAAGACAATGAAGAGCTTGAGTTTGATGTTCAGAATGATTGGCGAAGAGATGCTGATAAGACCCAGACTAGTATCTTCAAAGAGGATGACTTAGAGGCCCCTGAAGATGATCTTGATACTTCGACACTCATCTTAGATATTGGCGGTGAAGTTGCTAAGAAGTCTGCTCTTGAACATGCAAGAGAGCAATCGCGCGCCAGTCGCTTGGCCCGACAAAAAGCAAATACTGGTGGGTCAGATACTTTAAAGTCATTACAAGACTCAGTAGACGGTGCGGTTTCTGATGACGATGAAATGGAAATTCTAAATGAGGAGGAGAGTGCCCTCGTCAATGATCCCATTTTATCGAATAAAGGCGATCAATACCCACAAATCCATGGCAATTACTTTTTACTGGATCACCTTGTTGATGGTGGTATGGCAAAGGTCTGTCGTGCTCGTTATCTGGGTGAGGGTGATGAGGCCGATAAAATGGTGGCCATAAAAATGGTTCAAGAGAAATTCTCTTCAGATGATGAATTCGTTCAAATGTTTGTTGATGAAATAAAGGTCTCATTTGGACTTAATCACCCGAATATAAACACGACTTTTGATTACGGAAAGATTGGAAAGAACCTATTCGTTTCTATGGAGTATATCCATGGACAAGATTTAATGGTTGTTATCAATGAATTAAAAAAACGTAAGAAAACGATACCTATTCCTATGGCGATTTATATCGCTAGTAAAATGTGTGAAGCCCTTCATTATGCTCATAATTTTACGAATAAACTGACCGGACAAAAGTATAATATCGTTCATAGAGATATTTCACCTCACAATGCAATGGTGAGCTATGAAGGCTATGTTAAGGTCATCGACTTTGGTATTGCCAAGGCAGACACGAACACAACTGAAGAGGCAGAAGGAACCATTAAAGGTAAGGTTAACTACTTCGCCCCTGAGTACTTAGAAGGCAAGAAGATTGATCACCGTTATGACCAATTTGCCGTGGCGCTAACACTATGGGAAATGTTGACCGGAGAAAAAACCTTTAAGGCTCCAGATCAGCTGCTCACACTTAAAACGATTTTAGAATGTAATCCATCCCTTCCCTCGAAGCATAATAAAGAGGTTCCAAAGAGTCTTGATCAAATAGTCATGAAGGCCATGAGTAAGGAACCGGCAAATCGCTACAAAGATATGCAGGCCTTTAACAAAGAATTAATGAAAATGCTCTATCAGACTTATCCCGATTTTCATGAATCAGATGTGTCTGAGATGATGAAGGTTTTGTTTAAAAAGTCATATGCAAAAGATTTGGAAAAGTTTAAAGAATTTGGGAAATATTCAATTTCTGAAATCGTCCAAAAAATCAATGCTTTTAAAGACTTCCAAACTCGCCAAAAAGAAAAGCAACAGAGTAGTGGAAAAGGCAAAGAGTCTATGTTTGACTTTGGCTTTACTGAAGAGTCGATCTCAGCGAGAGGAAAGAAAGGCCTAGATAAACTGGTTACGGGGAAGAAGAAAGGTCGGCCTGGTAAAGATGCTGAAAAAAACCAAAAGAAACGCCAACGCGCCTTGGCCGCGCTTTTAGATAACGATGATGATTTTACTAAAGCAGAAGGGATTTTAGAGCAAAATAAGGGCAAATTAATTTTTATAGGAATAATTCTATTAGGTTATTTTCAAAAAGAATTAATCAAGGAGATCGTTTTTGGTTCAAAAAATGGTGTAAGAGGAATCATTAGTACATCTGGGCAAAATGTAAAAGGCACCGAAATAAAGGAAATTCAAAAGGCCGGAGATAAGCATGCTGAGGCCATGAAATTTGTTGAAGAATTAAAAAAGAAACAGATGGCAGGAGAAAATTTACAAGAAAAGCCAAAAGAAAAGTCAAAAGAGTTGAAAGCAGAAAAACAATTGAAAAATGAAGTTAAGCAAAGGCCTTCCTTAGTTAATAAGAATATTCCAACAAATAAAGCGATAGTGCCAGTTTCTGTGGATATAAACAAAGAAGCAGTGAAAGTTCTTGATAGTCTTAAAAATTCTAAGAAACCAAAAGCAATGGAAGAGGCCAATCAAGTCACTACCACTAAGGCCGTGGCTCCTATTGTCAATAAAGGGCAAGAGAAACCTGGACTTGAGCCTGTTGAGGTGAAACCTGTTCCTGTCGCCAATATTAAGGCCGAGGAGCTTGTCGATTTGCAAAATGTATCGATAGATGACCTTAAGAAAAGAATGGAAGCGCAACTTGCTGAGAGGAGAGAACAAATATCCCGTCCTCTTGAGGCGAAGTCAGAAGGCACTATTAGCGGAGGGGGGGAAGGTAGTAAGGCGAACATAGTCAATACTGAAACTTCACCAAATACTGAAAATGTAAAAGCTGAAGTTAACAGCGAAGCCATTAGAAAAGAAGTCAGTGAGTCCGCTATAAAGGAAGAAGAAGTAAAGGTCGCGCCAGAACTGGCAAGTAAGACTGCTCAGAATCCAAGTAATGTAACTTCTCCCAAAAAGCCGTTAACTCAAACAGAGATAGAACTTCAAGAGCTTAGAGATAAAATGGCCAAAATTCTTGAAGATAGGAAAAAGTTAGAAGAAACTCCCGGAATAAAGAAGGTAAATATTACATTGACTGAGAAAGAGAAGAAAATTGCTGAAGAAAAGTCTAAAGCAGAAATTCAAAGAGAGCTCGCTTCAAAATTAAAAGAGATGGATGATGATAACTCTAATAAGACGGATCAAGGTACACAAGAGACGACCACGGATAAAGTATTTAAGTTTATTAAAAGTCGTAGGGCCTTTAGCTGGTTTTTTAATGAATAAAATCAGGACTTTAAAAGTTTTTTTTCAAAATGATTCCCAACAGTTTTTCCCGGTAATACCGATAAGTCATTGGGTAAATAAAAAATGACAATAACTGATGAAAGTCTAAGCTATTTTTCGATTTCGTTTGGCCTTGTCCTTATCGACAAGGAACTTCCATACGATCTCTATATAAACTCATCGACTCATGCGAAGCGAGAGAGATTTGTTTGTATCACTCGAAAAAATAGCAGCGTATCAACTGAAGAATTACATACTTTTAGAGATAAGTACTATCAACTCTATATCCGTGAAGATCAACGAGACCTTTATCTAAAAAGCCTTACTCTTGTCGAAAACAGTGATGATAGCGAGAAGGCCTCTGTCATAAAAGATTCTGCCATCAAGTACTTGCAGACTATCTTTGAACGTGACCATGAGTTTAGTAATGAACTCTTAGATGAGACCATAGAAGGGTGTAAAGACTCTGTTGAGTCTATGGTTGATGTCATTCAAGATTATGATATTCTTGAAGTTCAAAAGTTAATCGTTGACCTCTCCTTCCATGATTTCTATACCTATGACCATTCAATAAATGTCGCCATGTACTCGATATCAATTATGAAGGCCTTAAAACCAGAGGCCTCACGCCATGATTTAGTAATGGCCGGTATGGGTGGACTTCTTCACGACCTTGGTAAAGTAAAGATACCGACAAGTATCATTAATAATCCTGGTAAGCTTTCAGACGAAGACTTTGGAATCATTAAAAAACATCCTAACTATGGTTTAGAGCTTCTCAATGAACATCATTGTGAACATGCTGAAATAAACTTTGATATCATCAAGCGTGTCGTGGGCGAGCATCATGAAAATTATAATGGAACAGGTTATCCCAACCAGCTAGAAGGAACAGACATCAGTGTCTTTGCCAGAATTACGGCCATTGCTGACTTCTACGATGCTATTACAACCAAGCGTTCCTATCATGAGGTTCTCTCTACTGAGGACGCCCTCGAAGTAATGTCACGTTCGGTAGGTCGAAAAATTGATCCAAGGATTTTTGAAGTATTTCGTAAAAATGTAAATGTAATGTTGGATGGGAAAAGCCATCAGGAACTTCCCGATTCATTTGATCCCTGTCAGCCACAAAATGTTTTACCACTAGCAAAAGCCGCACCAAAGATTCAGCGTTCTGACTTTATTAATAAGGATAAGGATGATTTTGGCAAGGTGAAGGCAGATTCCAACAAAAAGAAAAAAGCGTCTTAAAAATCCTTAAAAACTCTTAGATATCTAGTGCTCTTAAAAGTTCATTGACCTGATCTTGAGTATTAAAGATATGAAAGCTTAAGCGAACGTTTCCTTGTCTTATACTTACATCGACATTTCTAAACTTAAGCTCACGCTCTAAATTTATGGGGTCAGTCTTTGTCGCACGCAAACACAGGATATTGGCCATATGTTCTGTTGGAGTGATAATTTCAAACTTATTTTTCGGATAGTTATCTAAAAAATAATCTCGTAGATCTGAATTATGTTTTTGAATGGTTTTGAGTCCCACACTTTGCAAAAACTCTAACCCTGCTTCTAGGCACGCATTAACAAGCATATTCGGAGCTTGGCCCCTATCGTATTTACGGGCGCCTGGTAGTGTCTCTGTCGTGTAATCAAGAAGGTTGTAAACAACTTTTGAGTTTGGTGAAGAGATCCAATTACCACATCTGTGTTTTACTCTTTCAATGGCCTTGTCACTAAAGTAACCAAAGGCGTGACCGTAAGGGCCTAGCATCCACTTGTAAGAGCTACAGGCAAGGACATCTATAACTTCTAACTCTTCTTTAGTAATCTCCATACCACCTAGTGCTTGAGTGGCATCGACAATAAAGAAGATATCTCTTTCTTGGCAAAGCTTGCCAATTTCTAAGATATCCATCTTTTTGCCAGTGTCAAAAGTCACATAGGACATATCAAAAACTTTGCAATTCTTGGGAAGGTTTTTGGCCAACCACTTAGCAGTTGGGACAACTTCATCACCGAGACTTAAGAGTTGAAATGTTACTGGCGTGATTTCTGCTGCTCTCATCCAAGGCAACACATTAGAGGGATAATCCTTATCAATAGCGCAGGCAATGTCACCCTCTTTAAAGTCTAGCCCATGAGCAACGATATTGATCACATCACTAGTCGAAGTAGAGTGCATTATATTGTCTGGGGAGCACTCTAGAAGTGCGGCGATTTGTTCTCTGATTCGTTCAGGGATCCCCATCCAGTTGTTGTAGCTATAAAAGGAAGGGTCCAGTTCCTTTTGAACAGCACGGCTTACCTTTTGCTTGGCACTGTAGGGAGATGGACCAAAGTAGGCGCTATTAAAAAAGATCGTATCGAGATGATGAAATTCTTTTTTAATGAGCTCTACGGTTTCAAATTTCATGATATTTTTAAAAGAAAAACGAAATTATTTTTCTTTTTTCTCTGTTGCTGCTTTATCTTCCATTTTTGCATCAGCTTTTGGAGCCTCTTTCGTAGCAGGAAGTGCATTTGTTGTATCGATTGCATCAGAGTTTAAAGGTCTTGCAACAGGAGCTTCTGTATCGAGTAGAGAGCTGGTTGCTTTTTCACTTTGGATTTTTGAAAGAAGAACAGAATTTCCCATGAAAAGAATAGAGAGAATAACAGTCGCTTTACTAAGAATATTTCCTTGTTGAGCTCCCGTCATAATACTTTCACCGCCACCAGATAAAAGACCGGCCTCTGCGCCTTTTCCAAACTGAAGAAGAACAAGAACAATGAGTAAAACTGAGACAGCGGCTTGAAAAATCATCAATGTGGTAGTCATTTCTAAAATCCTTTTGACTCTGAGAACTTTTTATAAAAGTAATAATAGACTTAAGTACCTGATAAAGCTGTCTTTGACAAGTTCATCCCTAAAATCGAGTAAACCTTTTATTGAAGAAAACCTTGTTATTTCATTAACTTAGAGGCGATTTGAGCCAGTTGAGAGAAGTCTTCGCCCTTAAGGCTTGCTCCTCCTACCAAAGCTCCATCAATATCCTTCTGCGACAGAAGTCCCTCTGCGTTGGAAGGCTTTACGGATCCTCCGTAGAGTATTGGAGTCAGATCTCCCTGGAGACCAAGGTCATCCATCAGTATTTTGCGGATAAAGTGATGGGCATCCTGG
>JAFMBV010000114.1 GCA_017858255.1 Bacteriovoracaceae bacterium | reverse complement strand
CACCTCCACCATTTGTTTTAGCGATCTGTATAGTAAGGTATAAGATCGTCTTATGACATTTCTCACATGTTCTTATTTTAATTATGTTTTTTCTTGTTCTATGTTGAGCTCATTAAACAAGGAGAAGAATATGAAATTCATTTTGACCACACTTTCTATGACCATCGCACTATCTACATTCGCTGAAGCTCCAGCTACCCCAAACAGAAGTTACTTAAGATTAAAATGTGGGGCGGAGGTTGAGGTCCCAAGTCAGCCATGTGGGGGATTCAATACACGAGAGCTTAGTCTTAATATTGATGCCACTGAAGGAGCATATAAAGAGTTTAGCAGTTATGGTGGCTGCTACAGTGTGGATGGGACTAGCTTTGGCAAGATCGAACTTGCTTCAAAGGTTGGGGACATTATTTCCTTTAAACTAGTTAGGAAAGGATACATGCAAAGAGGTATGCCGTATGTTGATGATTATAGTCTTGTAAAAACTGGAAAGCTTAATATTGCTACGGGAACTCTAAAACTATCTCATAATAATAATGAGAATTTCTATAATCCGCCTTCGCTTTTAAAATGTGAGATTCGCTAATAAGCGGGTACGTGGTACTTTTTAAATAGCACCACGTACTTAATTTCTGAATTTCGGAGACAAAGTACTTAAATAGACAGGTTAACGAAATGAACAGCGATTCCATTATTCACAAATTGTCTCGTATACCACTTCTTCACTATCTGAAAAAATTGACTTCTTAATGGCACGCGCCTCAAAACGGATTAAATTATCCTGATCATCTTTAGTAAAAGTAGTGATAATACGATGACCACGCTGTCTGAATTCCCAACTCATGGAATTGTCTTTAACCAAAACATCCGTGTTAAAACTTATTTTTGTGGTGAACCAGGCTTTTTTATTTTGAGCGCCGGCAATCCACACGGTCTGGGTGGACTTTTCTCCAATCATGAAATAATGGGTTTGGGCGCCATACTTTTCGTGTTTTGGCAGTTGGAAAGAATAACTATAACCTCGAAATTTTTTAGAGTTCCAGACTCCACACTCAACTCGCTCTTCAACAGGAGGAAGAATCAAATCACGGCAGTAACCTAGGCCTTCCATAGATTTAAGAGACGTGAAGAACTCCATCGCCTGCTTATACTTACTATTTTCATAATTACTGACGGGACACGCCAAAGTTGATAGACTTAAAAAAAAGAGTGGAAATATAATCAAACGCACTGATAACATCCTTGTTGGTGAGAAAATTAAATTTTATCCAATTACGTCTTCGACGTCTAACTGAAAAAGCGCCATCTAATACCTAATAAGCGGGTACGTGGTACTTTTTCAGAAGGAGTATTTGAAAAAGCATGGTCCATATAAGAGAAAGGCAGATCTAAATAGAGCAGATTTTATTGGGTTTGCTGATAATACAAGGTACATTGAAGGTCTAAAAAAAATAGGATTAGACTTAGATATTGATAATTTTGCCTATCTTTCTGACAATCATATCGCTCATTGGTCACTTGTGAGAAGCGGTGCTGATATTGGTGTTATGATGGAAAAAATAGGAGAAGAGGATCCTCTTGTTGAAAAAGTAATGAAAGGTATTCCTCCCTTTCCTGTGGAAACATGGGTGGTCTCCCATCGAGAACTAAAGACAAACAGAAGAATACGTTACGTCTTTGATTTCTTAGTTGAAGCATTCTTATGATAATAAGCGGGTACGTGGTACTTTATTTTGGGGCTTTTTAGCACTCTGGAGTGCGAAGCATTTTGTTTTTGTCTGTTTTTTAGAATAGAATTTTAAAAATTATTCATTGAGGTTATTGTGAAAATAACAGGTGTATTTTTAATGTTGGCAATTAGTTTTTCTTCACCAGGTGCTGATACTAATAAAAAAATATTTTCAATAAAAACAAGAAGCTTAAAAAATGTAGAACCTGTTCATTTTATCGAATTAATTGCCAAAAATGATGATAGAAACACAATTGGAGATATCGAATCTTTTAAGTTAGAAAAACAAAAAGCAGGTTTTATATATGAGTTTTTCCCCTATGCCGGAGAAGGATCTAATAAAAGAACTGGGGAAATAGATCTAAAGGGAAGCGTCCTGAAAAGAGAAATTGACTACGAGTATTGCTCTCATAGTATGGGTCCTGAAAATCAATGTATTGTGGCCAAACTAGTCGAAACTTTAGATGACGATAAGAAAAAATGGGAGATCAAGGGACTTTGTAAAATAACAAAAATTAAAAACAATAAAGTAATTCAAAATATAAAAATCTTTAATAAAAAAACTCTTACTTTGGCTAAAAATCATTGTGAAGGTGGAGCATTAAAGTTTCTGGTACCTAATACAGTTGATGTGAAACTTTTAGAGCCTTTGATTATAAAATAATATTTACAAGAATCTGCTACTTACTAAGAAGAACAACTATAATGAGAAACCCCACCGGCCTTATGAAACTCATCAGGTTTTAGCTGGTAATACTTTGCTGAAATCTCCTGTGATTGTTCGTCATAAGGGTGACTTAGTACTTCTTGTAACTCGTGAATTAATGAATAGTCCCCATTGGCCGCCTGTTGGTAAGCGGGAACAATGAGCCACTCGCGCCATGCATATTTGGGGTTAACGCTTTTCATTTTTTTGGAAACTTCTTCACTTGTTTCAGCACTATTTTTAGATAAGGCAAGTGAACGCCATTGTTCTAACCAAGCCTGCCACTTTGCTTTTTGTTCCTCAGAAACTTCTGTATAGAAGCTTTTTTTCAGCGCTAATATGTTTTCAGGTATATTTGATAATTCGCGAAAGAAGATAGTGTAATCCACTTTGGTTTCAATCATTAAAGAGATGAGTGATTGAAAAAGTTTAGGTTCACTTGAAATAAGTCCGAGTTTGGCACTTAACACTTTTTCAAATTCAGCTCGCATGGCCGTCTCAAATCCAAGGTGTATTTGTTCCAATTCAGCTCGCTCACTCGATCCTTCTTTAAGTAAGGGGGCAAGAGCACTGATGAACTTCTCAAAATTTAGCTCAGCGGCCTTTGGTTGGTTAAAGAAGGAAAAATGTTCACCTCCACCTATCCATGGTTGAAAGGCCGGATCAAAAGTCTCACAAAAACCAAAGGGACCATAATCGAGGGTGAAGCCTCCGGCCGCACAATTATCGCTATTAAAATTACCTTGGCAGTAGCCTACACGTAGCCAATTGGCGATGAGGCGCGTGAGCCTTCCTTGAAAGGCAAGAGCTAGCTCGATGATCTGCTTTTCAAAGGGCAGACTTTTATTAACTTCACTTTTATATTCCCGTTCAATTAAATGGGTGACGATCATCTTGAGCTCTTCATAAGCTTTAGGGTGAGCGTTGTCGCGTGTACGACGAGCAAAGAGTTCTAGTTGGCCGACACGGAGAAAAGAAGGGGCTACGCGGGTTGTAATGGCCACGGGGTTATTAACCATAATATCGGGATCATTGGATTTGGACCCTTCAGAGTACCAAGGTCTCGCCACAGTTTCAGACTTTGAAGCGTAGAGGCACAGCGATCGTGAAGTTGGTACACCTAAGGCTTGCATATACTCCTGAGCTAGAAACTCACGGATACTAGAGCGAAGGACTGCCCGCCCATCGGCTCCCCGGCAGTAGGGTGTTGGCCCGCCACCTTTTAACTGCATCTCATAGCGTTGGTTATTAAATTTCCCTTCGAAAATAGAGATAGCTCTACCATCACCATATCCATTGCCAGTACCAAATGGACATTGTGCAATATATTCGGTGCCATAAATGGAAAGGGCATAGCCTGTGGCCCAGCCAAATTTATGCATCGGTGGTGGGGTGTCTGATAGGTCTGCAGAAAATACTTTTTGAAAAGCTGGATCAAAGGCAAGTTCATCACTTAGGCCCAACTCTTTAAAGAAAGTTTTGCTATGAATAATATATTCGGGATTTTCTATAGGTGTCGGTGCCACGGGTACAAAGTGACCAGAAAAAACCTGACGAGGGTCGTGGTCAAAACCGTCTGCGGTGGCATCTGGATCGGCATTTAAATTATTCATTAAGGAGTAATCAACGAGCTGAACAAAATCCTTAAAGTCACTTATAGTAGGAGTTGTCATAGGTGAAAATCCTCTTTTCTACACTTTTAAAGCAATTCAATAAAACTCTTTTACTACTCGACATTATCGTTCAGCAACCCTCATTTGTCACAATCTGTTATGATGTTAAATAATGATGGGAGAAGAGTGAATGAAAATTGAAAAGAGAGTTCCAGGAGACGATCAAATTGAAGGGCCGTATTGGTTTCTTGATGATTCAATCGTTATAAATTGCAAAAAGTCTGAGGTCTGGCCTTGGCTCATTCAGATGGGAAATGGTCGTGCTGGTTGGTACAGCTATGATTGGCTTGATAATTTAGGAAAGAAGAGTTTTGAATATATTGATCCAGCTCTACAAAATATTGAAAAAGGATTGAAGATTCCCCTTTTTACTTTTGGTGATTTTGAAGAAAACCACTTTCTGACACTTATTGCTTCTGAGACTGCTAACACGACATATCTTCTTATAGATCACATAGATGGCGACCAAGAAGGTTGCGTGCTTTTAAACAGGCTTCGAGTAAAGGGACCTAGATGGCTATTGTCGATGACGTTAGGACCAGCTCATCTCATTATGCAAAAAAAGCAGTTCAAAGAACTCAAAAAAAGATGTGAGAAGTAGACCCAGTGTACTCTACAAGCGACTATTTTTTTACAAGTTACGTAGAATATCTTCCCACCAAAGAACATGATATTGAAGATTGTTTCGCTCGCGCCTTCGAGTCCCTTCATAGGTTAAAGAGATAGCACCATATTTATCGTACCAGTAATCAAGTGTCGTACCATCAGCCGTATAGAGAAGATCCGGTGGAGTACCTACCTTTCCTGGTTTTGGAAAATACTTGATCATGGGATCGATGAAGTAGTCATAGCGATCTGACTCTGATTGAGTCATGTATTTACCTTTCTCATACCCCCATGGCTTAAGCAGCATTCCATCAACACAGCAATGATAATCAAGTGCCAGGTTGAGTTTGGTTAGAGGATGGTCTGATAAGTAGTTCATTACTAAGTTGGCGAGGGCCTGTGATTCGGGCTGCTCGAATACCGCCGGTTCTGGTGATTTTGAATTGGGCCAATCGCGATTAACATCAGCGTTTTTGGCATTTCCCCGACGTCTTTTTTCATAGCCGTCTGGGTTTACGATAGGCACAACAATAAGAGCGCCACCAGAGGCCAAATAATTTTCTAAAACATTCGCCTTTGAATTAAGGAGGGCTTCAGTCAGACGGTCCACAATATTGAGGTATTCATTGCCGTGAGTAGCGCCAGTGACAAGGGCGAGTTTTGTTATGAGCATATTTCTAGACTCTAAAACTAGTGCCGTTAGAGTATTGCCTTTTAGGCTTTGTCCGTACTCAATGGTTCTTGCAATATCGGGTCTCTTCTTTGCGATCTCTTTCATTGTTTTAATTTGATCACGATACTTTGGTCCTCGGATACCTGAATTACTAAAGATACCTGGGCCATCGACTTTATTATTGTCGATATGGTTGTCTTTAGAAAAGCCAAGTGTTGGCTGAGAATTGATGATTAAAAGAAGCACAAATCCTAGTGCACGTGTCATAACGAATCCTTTGTTAGGATGCTATTTTAAAGGATTTCAGAGTTTGGTGTTACTAACAAAGACTTGCAGACATGTGCAATCTATAGTGGACTGTGGTGCTTGGAGACTTCTGAAACATGAATACTTTTAGAGGTATAAAGAAAGCCACTATTGACTGGTCTCTGGTGATGTTAGCGCATCAATGTAAAGGTTTTCCATATAATAGAGAAAGGCGTCACGCTGTGATTGATCTAAGGGGATTCCCTTGGGCATTCTTCCGGAGTTGATATAGGCCCTGACGGTATTCATAAACTCTGGCCCTTTTCTGAGCTCTGCTTTTGTCGCTTCTTCTGAGTCGAAAAATGACGCACTATCTGGAAGAACATCGTTGCCTTTGGAATGACACTCGAAACAGGTACCAGCAATACTTCTGCCGACATCATACTTAAATTCATCGAGGTTTTCTCTTGTAAAGTCTCTAACAAAAGCCTCTTCAAAATTTAAATTAATAGCACCATATTTGCTATCAAGGCACTCATAAACGGACTTGTTTAATTGTTCATCATTATTTGGAGAAGCCAGCTGATGAAGGGGTTTTGGGGATTCTTTACGAAGTCTATCTAATTCAATACATAGTTCTTTAATGTCTTCCTCATCTCCCTCATCGTGAGTTTGAACAGGTGCGGTCTCTTCTTCGATACAGGCATTTTTCTCTCCAAAGAGTTCTTCTATATCATTAATGTTTTTGGTAATTCCTCTGAGGCTTGGGCTCTCTTGAGCTAATTTTCTTAAAAGCTCGCCTTGAACAAGGTCTCCCATACCGTCGCCTTGAATATCGATTGAACTAGGAGCTTGGTAGGAGTTTCTTACTTCATCGTTAAAGAAGAGGGTCCAGTCTGAGTTTTTAAAACCATTTGCCTTTCCAAGCTGAAAAAGTTCGCGAAAATCACGATGTTTACCTCTCTCTATTTCGGGCGAAAAGTGTGCCTGCTCAATCTCTATTTCTTGATTTGGAGGCTGATAAGAAGGATTATTTTTTTTAAAAATTTCATCATAGTTTTTAATTTGACTACAATTAAAAGTACTCATGGCAGCTTCATAACGGACTCTCTGAAATCCCGGAGCTTCTAAAAACTTCCGAACGAGTCTCCTGGCACTAAAGCGTGCGAGGTTGTCAGTAAAACGAAGGTTATGACGAGTGTCGTAGTTACTATCCGGCTGACGACTATAGGGATAAACCCACTCAGGAGGATATACCACAATATTAAATTCTCCGACAGTAGGCTCACGTAACTTCTTCATTGGTAAGGTTTGAAAGCAGGGATTATCTTTCATCTTCTCTTTGAGGGCGATAAACTCATTTCGATCCTCTTTGTCAAAGAGATCATCCAGTCGGTCGTCCTGTTCTCCATAAGCTCCGGGCTAATTATTGTACTGATTCCAGAGAGCACGAGGGTCAGGGTCTAAAGCATTCGGGTCATTTGAGTGGCACTTTAAACAAGATTTTGGGTTGTGATTTATTCTATTTTGATTCTTATATGAGTCAGGTGTGTTCTTTAAATGAGAAAAGCGATGGCGATCAAATGATTCAATTTCTTCGTCTGCTTTATTTGTAAAATCAAGAGTCGCCATTTTAAAGCGGTCTTCCTCTCTATCGAAATACATCATCTCTACTTTGCCATAATCATTTGAGGCTGGATCACAAACAAAACTCATCGTTAGGCTACCGTCTGCATTTGATCTTAAAATTCTAGGATTCATGGGACCTACTCCGTGATGCTGACGACTCTGTGTCTCCTTCATCATGGTCATAATTTGCAATGAACCTCCGGGAAGAGATTGTAAAAACTCTGTCATGCCTCCCTTCGGCGCTCCATTGGCCAAGGCAAATACTTCTTCAGGAGATACAGGCTGCTCATTACAGTCTGGTCGAAGACCATCATTATTTCTCTCTTTTAATGGGCTGAAATTCCTATTGATTGATAAATCAAATCGTTGCCTTTGACGATAGGGAACACGGTTTTCTATGAGGTCAACATCTCCAAGATAATCATTTACTAAACTCTGTTCTTCAGCCGATAGCTTATCGAGTTCAACTTCATAGGACTTGGTTGGTGTGAAATAGGTGAGTGTATTGCCATCTACATGACTAATGACCCCTTGCTCTGCAAAGGCGTATTGTAGAGAAAAAATACTTAAAAAAAGAAAGATTAAGCTCACACTACCTTCTCGGTAAACTACTCATTTCTATTAAGTATTTAAAGCGGGCTGAGGCGAGTAATTTCAGTTGTTTAGTTGTGCTTGAATTCCACATTTAAGATCTTTGAAAACCCTGAGAAGGGTCAGACTCCTTGAAGTAATTTCGAATTTTTTCCAGCAACCTTTAAGGCCATAAGGTCGACTTTATTACTATGGATATGGTTGTCTTTTAAAAAAAACAAGGGGCGGCTCAGAAGTGATGAATAAACGAGGGACAAATCCTAGTGCACGTATCGTTGTAGGAGCTTAAGTCTAACGGTTAAGGCCAGACACTTTCTGCAATAAATTTTATTATTCCCACAATGAAACAATCCTATTCAATTATCGATATTGAAACCACTGGTGGCAGGAGCGGTAGCAATAAGATTACAGAAATCGCTATCATTAATATCGATGATGGTATTATTACTGACACCTATTCAACTCTCATTAATCCCGAAAGAAATATCCCCTGGGCGATCACTCAACTCACTGGAATTGATAACGACATGGTGGCCGATGCACCAAAATTCTACGAGGTGGCCAAAAAGATAGTTGAACTTACCAAGGATAGGATCTTTGTCGCTCATAATGTTTTCTTTGATTATAACTTTATAAAGTATGAATTTAGTGAACTTGGCTATCAGTATAAAAGAGCAAAACTTTGCACGGTTCGCCTAGCAAGAAAGCATCTTCCTGGTCATAAGTCTTATTCTCTAGGAAAGATATGCGCTGATTTGCAAATCCCAATCGAGGGGCGCCACCGTGCTTTAGGAGATGCCACTGCCACTACAAAACTCTTTAAAATGATTCTTGAAAAAGAAGATAATCCTCCTCTGATTGAGGAAGATTCGAAGAAAATTGCCCTCCCGGCGAAATTGGAAAGGGCGGAGTATGAAAATCTACCAACTAAACCTGGTGTATATTTCTTTTATGATGAGGCAGGGGTTTTGCTTTATATCGGAAAAAGTAAAGAAATCAAAAAACGGGTAAGCTCTCACTTTAGGCCCGATATTAAAAGATCAAGAGACCTCGAGTTAAAGAACAGAATTGCAAAAGTAACCTACACTGAAACAGGTAATGAACTCGCAGCTCTTTTGCTAGAGAGTCATGAGATTAAAACAAATCGTCCTTATTATAATAGGGCACTTAAGAGAAGAAAGTTCCCAAAGCATATGGAGCTCAAAGCCACTTTGAGCGGCGAAAAAGTTATTCATATTTTTCACGGTGGAGAATTAGAAAAATCGACCTACGCCTTCTCTAACAAAAAGAATGCTGAGAGAAAGAGAGACTTTTTCTATCTCCAGTTTATTGGAGTCGGCCTCGATCACCCAGAGTTTAACCAAAGGAAGGACAAGCTCATTGAGAAAGTTGGAATCGATCAATTTAATCTACTCCTTGAAAAAACATTCTTTAATAAGGTTCCTCAGAAGAGAGATTTTTCAATAGAGCTTGCAGGCCGTAACAATAAAGAGACTTGTATCATCAATATTAAAGACTACAAACCTTATGAGATCTCCTACTATGACTTAGAGAACCAGGAAAACGTTGAGACCATAAAGATTAAGGGGACTCAAGATAATGCAGATTTAATAAGGAATTACATGGCCCGGCACGGCCTCAAAATTAAACCCTCAAACGACCTTTCTCCCAATAACCAAATCGATGATGACATAGACTATGAGTACGACTTCTCTTGATATTAAAAAACAAGAGGGCTGGCTTATCTTAGATTTTCTTAGATTTTTTTAAATTTTTGATGAACCCTGACAGGCCTCAGGCCTCTTAAAGAATTTTCGAAATTTTTTACCGACCTTTAAGGCCATAAGATCGACTTTCCAGTCAGGGATATCTTTTTGGTATAGCTTTTCATAGACAAAGGCGAGGCTGCCAACTCTTACGCTATTTCCCATCATGCTTTGAATGAGGTAGCCCCAGAAATGGTATTGAAAACCTGGAATATCATTACCTTCAAGTAGACGCTCCATTTTATAGGAGACAACTGATGATGTGCCTCTATTCACAGTTAAAGCATCACCACTAAAAATCCATGGGATAACTCCAAAAGCGACCATGGGATCACCATAAATCTCAAGGGATTTTTTAAAAAGTTTTTCAGGACTCACGGAAAAATCTTTCTGATTGAGAAGCCAAACAAAAAGGGGAGAGGCAAATTCGTTATACCTTTGGGATTCGTATACGAATTCGTCATACATTTCATGCTCTACTTTACCAACGGCCAAAGTAAAACGATTCTTTTCGTTATTAACAATGCCCTCATGTTGGATTGGATTGCCTTCACCATCAAGGTGGGGGAAAGTGTAGTCGGCGACGTTAGGTAGATTATTTTCTATTTGCTTAAAAAGATCCTTCTCATCTCTCAGCTTAAACTTTGGTGCAACACCGTTGAGGTAATCAACATGTCTTTTTCGGGCCAGATGAATATAAGAAGCAAAGTGATTTTCACTATGTTCTTTAAGTTCTAAATTGGGGTTTGCATAAAGGATGAAAGCGTTTTGAATCCAGTATTCAGAACGACTCGCCGGAAAGCCTGGTATGCCGGTAATTTTCTCAACAAACTTTGGCAATGAAAAGCCAGCAGGAATGGGGTGAGCATTCACGTAAGGCTTAATATCCTCTCTCAAAATTGAAAGGGTTTCCATCTTAAGTTTTCTTAGGGATTTATCTGGATAGGCTTCTTTAAAAGAGCGAGATAATTCACAGGCGAAGCTCTCAATACGCTCTTCTCCATAGTAAATCTCAATGGCCTGTGAAGGCAGAATGATTGATATGAGTAGAGTTGAAAGAATAAGTTTTTTCATAATTTTTGATACCTTTTTCTTTACTAACGTAATGAATCCACTAACTCTAAAGACTTCTGTGCATTCAAGATACCGGCACCAAAAATATCAAGCTGATAGTGTTGATTCTTCACAGCACCATCAAGGATAAATTGGCGAACCTCTCTGGGGGTAAGTTTTGGATCTAGAGACCTGATCAAGGCGGCCACAGCACTGACGTGGGGGGTTGCCATAGATGTTCCACTCATTAAGGTTAAAAAGTCTTCATCTGAATTAATTCCTTTTGTTAGGGAAGCCGAGCTGATGTCCACTCCAGGGGCAACCAAGGATAGATCTTTTCCATAATTTGAAAAGTCAGCGACTAGGCCTTCCGAGTCTAGGGCACCAACGGAGAGCACTGTTGGGTATTTTGCTGGAAAGCCGATAACGTTTTTGGTCTTTCCCTCGTTGCCACTTGCGGCCACGGCCACAATATTGTGCTCTTCTAGTTTTTCAAAAATTCTTTTGGCAATGACATCTGGAAAAGTCGTGTTACTAAAAGACATGCTGATGACATCCATTCTTTTATTGATCGCCCACTCAAAGGCATCAACGAGTATGGTCTGATCTCGGCAAATAAAGATACAAACCTTACCAATATAGAGCTTTGCCTTGGGGGCGATGCCAGTAAAACCAATGCCATTTCCTGCAATGACTCCTGCGATATGACTTCCATGGCCTGTAATATCATAGCCCGGATAGGGGACGTAGGGAGTGACCTTACTTTTCGTAAAGTCGACAATTTCGGCGATGCTTTGACTTAGGGCCGGATGGTTCT
>JAFMBV010000113.1 GCA_017858255.1 Bacteriovoracaceae bacterium | reverse complement strand
CTATGCTATTTTGAACCTGCAAGCAGGACGTGCCGCACATGCCAGAACTACCCGAAGTGACGAAGGCATATTTTCAAAACTCAAGCAAATCTTCTACTTGCGGGTATTAAAGGGCTTTTCCGTCATTTTCGAACTTCACTCGTCTTCACTCAATTTAACGAATTTTAATGAAAAAGGTTGGCATGGTTGGCACAGAACTATGAAAGCCATGAACTGTGCCAAAAAGTAGGAATAATTCACTTAAAATAATAATTACTTTTCAACACTACAGGAAGTAATCCCCTGTTCGGCTAGGAAAGCTTGGTTATCTTTACTTGCAAAATTTAAAGCAAAGTCTTCTTTTGTGTAGCCCCTATGGTCTGTGCCACCTCTTCCAAAAAAGCACCAGTCTAATAGACCCTTTGAATAGAAGAAGGCTATATCTTCGGGGCTTCGTAACGCCAAAAGACGCCCTGGTATTGAATAATATCCCTCTATATTTCTGTTCCAATTTACTCCCTTCTCTGAGAGTTTTATAAATAAAGAAAGTGGCGGCCAAAATTTAACGACATAAGGTTGATGAGGAAAGGCCATCACTAATAGTTCTTGTATTTTTTCGATTGGATAATCATAATCAATGAATAATTCCACTAATCTAAACTTCAACCTCTCTTCCATACTGGAAACTCTTATTTCTTCAAGCAAGTTCTTTGCTGACCGATAATTAAAGTCTGGAAATGTACCAAGAATTCCCCTTAAATAAGAAAATAGCTTTTCCTCCCTATTTTCATATTCATACCAACGGTTATTAAACATCTCAATGATTAAGTTCATTGGACCACTTAGGGAATGGCTTCGACCACCTCTTGGAAAACCATCGCCATTAAATGCTTTCTCAGGACAATGCCTTACTACATTTGCTCCCATTCTCAGTGTTTCAAAAACAGTGAAGTTATCACCCCTAAGAATTCCCTCACATAACGCGGCTGTAAGGGCTTGAGAAATAGGAGATTGAAAAAGACGTGCTTCAAAAGCCTTTACCTTTTCAAAGAGAGAAGTGGAATAACTGTAGTCAGAGTCATCTAGGCCAATAAGCCAGAGAAGCTCATGAAGCAAAAGAATCCTCTTGCTTCCTCTCGTTTCTAATTTTCTCCATTTATAGGGATCAACAATTAATAAACTTTCTTCTGGGACATTTATAGCGGTAACCTCTCCACCATTAAGGGTAAGGTTCTTTTTAAATTTTAAAGTGAGACGCGGAAGTAGTTCATCAATTCTATTAGAAATATTAAAGGGAAGGTCCGTCGTATCAACTTTAGAGATACTTGAGCTAAGCTCTCTTGAAAGATGAAAAATCTCCTTAGAAAGTAAATCTCCAGCATTTCCAATTGTCGTACCACTTCCATAACTATTACCAATTAAAAATATATAAAAAAATAAAAGCTTTAATATCCTCATTTTTCTTCTCCTATTTTAAAAAAGTTTAAGCTGATCCCTATTGTTGTAAGTTTATTGCCAGATTGAGATACCCCGTATTTGTCACAAATCATGACTCTAAAATCTTCGATTTCCTTTTTTAGCTCAGCTAAAGAAGAATCTTCTACGGTTAAAAAGGTTGATGTTATCTCTCTATCTTTAAGGCCAAGCTCATCAATGGAACTCTTTACCTGATCAAGCACTTGATGATGGAAACTTTGAATGACTCTAGAGGGAATGGGGGAATCAATTCTGTTTTTATTGTATTTTGAAATGTAGCCGCCCTTTTCTTGTTCAATAAGTTCATTTTCTACTAAAACGGTGAGTGCACTTTCAATTTTTTGACTAGGGAAATTAAAATATTGTTTTAAAAAGCTTAGTGAGGTTTGTTTTCTTGCTTTAATTAAATCGAATATGGCCATGTATTCCCAGTTTCTCAAAACCTTTTCCAATGGGTTTTTTAATGAAAGCCACAAATTTTGTTTTAGGAGCTTATCAAGCTTTTCTTTAGCTACCTCTCTATCTTTTTTCTTTCGAGCTGCCGCACTCGTTACATCCAAAGTAAAAATCTCACTTTCCTTTGAGTTAAGATTCAACTTAGTCGCTATGATTTGGCTTCTCGCTGGTGATAATCTTTGTTTCCCATTTAAAATTAATGATAGTGAAGCAGGCGAAATATCTAAATCACGAGCAAAGCTTCTCAGACCATAGGAAGGGTTTCTAGACTTTCTCGCATTCATGTGATCGTTGAGAATGGAAATATAAATAGTATTTTTCATAATTAGGTTATTTCACTTAAAGATTAATTAAGTCAATTTCTCACCAAACAAAGTGTTTGGTATAATTCTGTTTTGAGTAAACAATAGAAGCTAAATGCCTGAAACTTCTTAACGTTTAAACAACTAATGAGAACAAGAAGGTGATTATCACCATATAATAATCTTCTTTCATGCTTATTCTGAGTGTGATAAACATATGGCTATGGAACACTCCAAAACGCTAATAATTTTAATACTCATGTTTTCGACCCAACCAGTCTTAAGCATCCAATGCCAAGATGGTGATACTAGGTCAGGTTACCCTTCGCCTATCGTTAATGGTTTTGAACAGTGTATAGAACAGACACAGTTCTGCTTTAACGGTTTTTGGAATGGACCAGAACTATATAGTTATTGTGATAACCCTACTGAGTCCTGCGATACAGCTCCTCATGGTTCGGTAGAGTTTGGCTTTACGAGTCTCTCTGCGCCATGTTTCAAGGCAAGTCGTACTTGCATCGATGGAGTCTGGAATGGGCCAGAGCTTTTCGATGTTTGCGAATAAATTAATTATTTCACCAATGACTAAAAATAAATGTCTTAAGAATCAACGTCATAAGTCGGAATTGAATTATTAGGATAAACCTCTATATTTACCATCCTGTTGTCAATCGCATCTAGAAGATAAACAGTGTCCTCCTCACCTTTAACGAGCTTATAAAAAAGCCGGTAGCGACCATTTGAGAAAGGCCAAGATTGATCGCCAGTATTGGGATGAGGAGCGGGAGTCGTGGGGTTTTGCTTGATAAATTCGATAACGCGGTCATGCTCATTGTGAAACTTTTGAAGCTCCTCGATAGAGCCCGTCTGCTCAAAGATAAAATCCTCTATTTTGGTAAGCCTTTTGAGATAGTTCTTAGTGGCCTTAATCTTGGCCATTAGGCTTTAAACCTCTTGAGACGCTCATCACTTGATGGAAGTTCATCAACCTCACCATTAAGGATATTAGACATAGATAAGAGCCTTCTTTGAAGGGACATGATCTCCACTTGCATCTTGGAATACTCTTCTTCATTCATAAGAATATAAGTTTCCCCTGAGCGTCTTTGAATACGAATAGGCTCATTTTTAGCCAATTCAAGATAGTCTTTCATCTCTGCTCGTAGCTTTTTGGGATTTGTATTTTCCATATTTACCTCGCTGGCCCTATATTACCATTAGGTGTACACCTAAGAGACTCCTTTTTTAACCTATTTTTTCATTCTGTTTAATTTCAACAACTTATAATTCATAATACTTATATTTTTTTCATTTTTATTGATTGACAGATTAAGATTGTCTTTGATTTAGTATCACACTTAAAAATGATGCAAACTCTATGCACTATTTCCACACATGGTCGGTAAATATCAAGTCATCCGAACCATATCGAAAGAAGATAGAGTTCATTAAAGAATGCTTTAGTGAAACTGTTTTCGCACTCGGATGCCATCTAAAAAGTCGTCTATAAAAAGATTGGACCGAAGCAAGCACCATTCATAAAGCGATTTTAACTTTTTAACCTAAAGGAGAAAATCGTATGGGAGTCTTTATCCCCGTGGATAGCTATATGCTCATCCTTGAAGAAGTGGGCCGATGGAAAATCGTCGGCATGAAAAAGCTATTTAAAACTCTTAATCTCAATCAGTCCTATTCCTTCTTTTGTCGCCAAATCAGAAAGCTTGAACTTGAAGGCTACCTAAGAAGTATTCCTGGGCCAAGAAGAAGAAAGTTTCTCACTCTAACAGAAAGAGGAGGAAAAATTACACCCTACAATGCTCAATTTGAAGAAAGTGATGCTGAGCTTAACCACGACCTAATTACATCGAACGTTATTTATGAGCTTAATAAGTTTGAGACACTTGGAGAAGGCCATGTCTTACATGATACAGACTTCTTTGAAGTCGAGCCTGATGGCCTAATCTACATAAATAGGGACGGCCTAAAAGGCTCTCTAGCGGTTGAGATTGAATTAACTCAAAAGGCAAAACCTCGTATAGTTAGTAAATTTTCGGCTTATAAAAGGGCGAACTGCTTTAACTACTGTTTGTACATTTTTAATAAAGAGCCTGTATTTAATACCTATAAGCGCCAGCTTGAAAATATGAATGAAGAAGTCAGAGGAAAAATTCTTCTTATGTGTGTTACTTCAATGACTGTAAGTTCATTTCAATACTTAGGTATGCCCGTTTACTTTAGGGGTGAATTCCAAGCTTTTGAGGAAATATTTTCAAATTCAAAAGATTGAAAATCTTGGTTCACAAGTTGTTCACACACAGTTCAATTATGAACACACACTCCTGCGCCACAAGGAGATTTCTCAATCATTTGGGTATCTTGGCTGACGTGATTCTTGACCATCCCCTCTCAACGAGTAGAGAGGAAATGGTCAAGAAGTCACTGCAAGAATTCAAATGGTGAGTAATTTTAGTGGCACAGGATTGTCCAAAAACTCAAAAGAATAAGGAAAATAGGGATGATAGAAAAGTCTAATCTTGATTACAAAGAAGGTCAGAAATACTACAATAGCGAAGTATCAGAACTGGGTTCTGATAGGATCTTTAACAAGTTAATATGGGTGATAGACGATGTATGTAGGGCAACTACATACAAGAAAGGAACGATATACAACTTAGTAAGTAGTGGCTCGATTCCTTATAGAAAACGACGTGGAAAGCTCTTTTTTATACCAAGTGAGATTTTAGCTTGGGTTAAAGGAGCAACTCATGAGCAGTAAAAAAGATTATAGAAAACTCTCTGGACAAGTGGGTATTTACAAACACCTTACTACTAAAAACTACCTTGCCATTAAAAAAGTAGAGGGAAAAGTTCACCAAAAAAATTTTCCCTCCCTCTTTGAAGCAAAAGCTTGGCGACGTAATTTTAATGGGGAAGATTCTTCTCAAAAGAAATCAAACTGTTCTTCCTTAAAATTTGTGTGGCAAACAATGCAAGAAGTTCATTTTCCTCTTTTAGCGACCACCACCAAGGCCATTTGGTTAAGGCGGTATGAGCCGTGGAAAAAGCTGGAGCATTTGCCGATGGATCATATTACTCCCTCAAAAGTTTCTAAGTTTGTTCAAGAATTAGTGGATTACTACAAATCAGATTTTTATCAGACTTCAGGAAGAGGTAGAGCAGCAAGGTGTAATTTAAACAATGAGCTTAATCTTTTTGTGACCATCTTCAATTGGTATAAAGAAAGTGAAGAGTTTGAAAAAGAGGCCCTTCACCTAACAAATCCGATTAAGAAGAAGCATAAAAAACTAGGTTTTATTAAGCCCACTCCAGATAAACGAAAGAAAATTACATTAGAACATGCTCTTATCTTTTTTCACTACCTCAAGCCTCTTTATCGCAATCTTGCCAAAATGCAGTTCTTTACTGCTGGACGAGTCGGAGAGATCGCCGGACTTCAATGGTCTAATGTTGATCTTGATAATAGAAGGCTTCTTATAAAACATTCCTGTGTCTGGGATATGACCCACAAGACCTTTGTGGAATTAAAGCCCTTTCCTAAAAATAAGGAAGCAAGGGCGGTCTACATTACAGACGAAATTAAAGAAGTTTTAAAAGAAAGGTGGGCGTTTAAAGAGAAAGGCTGTGATTATGTCTTTCATATGGAAGGTAAACCTCTAAACTATGGAACCATTCAGCTCAATTACCGTGAGGCCCAGAAAAAAGGGAAACTTCCCTATTCTGAAACTCATATATTGAGGCATGGGATGGCCACATTGGCCCGTAAAGTCGGAGGTGGACTCGACGCAGTCATTGCCATGACCGGACACAAGGATATTAAACTGGCGGATCATTATTCTAAATGTGATGAAAATGACCAAAAGGAAATATCGGTCAAAATCATGGAATATATCAAAAAACAGAACCAATTTGAGATGAAGACTTTTAAAGAGAATGAGGACGATGAATTCGTCTTAGATGCAAAGGAAACGGAGCATCCAGACAATGTCATTTCGATTTTCTCTAAAAAGAGAACCTCAAATGGT
This sequence comes from Bacteriovoracaceae bacterium, assembly GCA_017858255.1. Classification (GTDB taxonomy): domain Bacteria; phylum Bdellovibrionota; class Bacteriovoracia; order Bacteriovoracales; family Bacteriovoracaceae. Next base: position 5,254 of record JAFMBV010000113.1, on the reverse strand, counting down.
TAAAAAGTTGGTATAAAGGTTGGCATGGGTTGGCATTTGCTCTCCCATGCTTTTTTCAATTAGTAATTTTAATAAGTTAAACACATATGCCAGAACTACCCGAAGTAGAAACCATCAAGAATCAAATAGCCCCCCATCTTCCCGTGAAAGTGAAGAAGGTGGAATATTCTGATGTATCTAGTTCGATTATTAAGGACAAAGAATTTAACCCAATGGGAAAGATGCTTTTAAAAATAGAGCGTCAAGGAAAGGTACTTCTCTTAATTTTTGAAGATGAACAGATCACGATTAGTGGTCTTGGTATGAGTGGAGGTTGGCGAGTCTCCCCTACTAAAGTTCTTGAAAAACATACTCATTTTCAAATTATGTCTATTAAAGAAAACGGCGAAAAGGTTTTCCTGGCCTATGTGGACCCACGCCGCTTTGGAAATCTTCACTTTTTTAAAAAACCAAGTGCTGACAAATGGCTCACGCGACTTGGGGCGGATGTCTCAAAGGACGAGTTTACTCCCGAGTATATTTTTGAGCGCTGCCAAAAGCATCCTGGAAAAGTAATAAAAGCCTTTCTTTTGGAGCAAAATCATTTCGCTGGTGTGGGTAATTATATGGCGAGCGAGATCTGCGCTCATGCCGGTATCCTCCCCGATCGCCTAAATAAAAATATAACAAAGAAAGACGCTAAGAAGCTCTGGGAGGCCACAGCGTTAGTCCTCAAAGGTACAGTAGAAAGTGGTGGGACAACATTTAGTGGAGGTTATAAGGATACCTCAGGCTCTCAAGGCGCGGGAGTTAAGAGTCTAGTGGTTTTCTACCAAGAAGTTTGTCGCCTATGTGGTCGAACCAAGGTTTTAAAGACTATACTTAAAGGACGCGGCACCTACCATTGCCCAAGGTGTCAAAAATAAGGGACCCATGAGGGTCTTAACTCAACAAGGAATTTTATGAGTGAAAAAGAATATGTCATCGATAAAGTAGTCATTAATCAAAGCGTGGCCATTCTAATTGATGGTAACAATATAGAAAGAAGCATTCACAGCATTACTAACAACCAAAGCTCCATGCTGAACTTTGATAAGCTTATCCCTAAACTTTTGGACAATCGTGGCCTAAACCGGCTGGTTTATTTTCGTGAAGGAAAGCAAATCTCGTCAAAACTAAAAGAGCGTCTTCACAATAATTTTCACGGCTCAGTAAGGCCTTGCCATAAGTCGGCAGACATACCTCTCTCAATTAAGGCCACTCAATTGGCCAACAAGATTGATACCATTATCATCATGTCAGGTGATTCCGATTATATTGAGCTTGTGCGCCACTTAGTTAGCGAAGGTGTGAGGGTGGAAATTGCGGCCGTAGAAAATACGACATCTGCTCTCCTTATTGAAGAGGCCGATTACTTTCATCCTATTACGAGTGAAGATTGGTTTACTCTTAACAAGAGTCCGCAGAGTAAAGGTCCCCAAAAGAAAGGGACTCGCAAGACGACTAAGAAGGTCACTAAGAAAACTTAAAACTCAATGGTTAGGACCCCGTATTTGGGGTCCGACTTTTTACGAATTTCGGTATTATAAGAATCTAGTGCATTGTAATATTTTACAAACGCTGACTCTCCAAAGCGCTTTCTATAAAGATCAAGATACTCTTTTCTAAGCTTATCATCAAAGTCCATCATCTCTTGAGTTGGTGAATAACTATAGTGAGGCCCTTTCTCTATCGCCATTTTCTTGTGAAATTCTTCAAAAGTTTCAAGACGATCTTCTTCATAACCATCGCGCATTTTCAGATAATCTCCGTAATCATCTTCAGAGAGCCCAAGGTCGGTAATCATTACTTCCCGCATCTTTTTGTCCCAGCCTTCTTCATAAGACTCAAAGAGTTCGTCCATTTTATCCATTTCCTCTTCAGTTAGAGGACGAGGACCAGTGAAAGATGTCGCCCCCATGGGCAGAGCTTCATCACGTAAGACCTTATGGGCCTCACTTAAATCAATTGATTGAGTGTCATCTAGCTTTTCTTGGGCCAGGCCATTAACGGTTTCTTCAGGAAAACTTTGGGAAGATTTACTACTTGGTAAGGTATTAGAGCTTTCGGACAATTTAGAATCTATTGGCCTGCTTGAACTAAAATATAAGATCAGGCCAATTAAACAAACGATTCCAAAAGCTAAAAGAACCTTTTTCATGAATTTAAATTAACGAGATAAGACATTTCTTAAATTAGGACGTCCCAAACTTTTGAAACTTGGATCATCCACAGGAAGACCTCGGTTACTAGAATTCTGTTCTATCCCTTCGACTGGGAGATAATGATATCCCTTTGGATAGTTAGCAAACTTATCATATTCTTCGCATTTTTTAGGGACCATTCTGTCATATAGAGAACGATCCTCTTCACTATTTTCGACCATACAACTTTTGGCAAATTTTTGGCGATACTCAGAACATATATCTACCTTCTTACCATATTTTGCATGAACTGCTTTACACGTAAATTTTGAATCTACTACCGCATTTAGTCCGTAGGCCAATGCAGTGAAAATCCCATCTATATTTCCAGGGCAACTCTCTTCAAAGAATAGGAAGTGACTGTCTACTCGACAAAAATTGTCTTGATCTAGCCCCGTCCATTTGTAATCACATTTTTCACGATCAGGAAGTCTAGCGGTAACGGCCTTCATGCATGTATTAAGACGACTACAATCTTGCTCATTCTTTGGTGCTCCATCAACACAGGTGTCTCTGCGTACCAGACAGTTTTGTAAGAAATCGCATTGATCAACGACTGCTTCACAGAATAGGACCATACGGTCTTTGACCTGGCGACAATCAACCTCTTCAGCACTTATTCCAAGGCTTCCAAAAAATACGACAATAAAGACTAGGGTCTTCATAACTTTCTCCTTACCATTTCAATATATTATTCGGCAGTTAGTTGAAAAAACCTAAGTGAGATAAAACCCTATTTGTAATTTCAGTGACTTAAAAAGAAAAAGGCCCTCTCCGAAAGAAGAAGGCCTCAGAAGCTTACTGTAAATTTATGGAATTAGTAGACGTCGTCGTAAAAGTCGTCATTGTAATTCCACTGATTATAACCTCCATAACTAAAGTCCAAACGTTCTGAACAAAAGTAACGATAATCAGAGCGACGCCAGTTAAGGTCATCTCTAAGTTCGGCACAATAATCATAAGACTGCTGACAAGAGTAACCATAAAAAGTTCTCTCGACAGAATTATTATAACCATCAACAAGATCATAATCACAAGTATCGTAGGATGAATAACGATGACTATAGCCATTATAAACGTAATAAGGGTAACCATCGATTGTGAAGTAACCATCGCTATAACCTACACGATACCTAATCCACTGATCCCAATAAATAAAGCGATAAGGAATTGTGCGATGATAATCATAACGCCGAGAAAAGCGTCTTGAATGTCTTACAACATCATGGTGTGGTCTGTGGGTATTACGAGCATAACCTGTGTTTGTATTACGCCAATTTGGACGATGACCAAATCGACTATGATTATCGCGTCTGAAATCAGGGTCTCTTCTGTTAGGACGCCTATCGACTACAGGTCCTCTTTGACCTCCGCCATTATTGTTGCCGCGGTCTCTTCCGACGTCAGGTCCTCTTCGGCCTCCACCATTATTGTTGCCACGATCTCTTCCGACATCATCGCCTCTTCGACCTCTACCATTATTGTTGCCACGGTCTCTTCCGTTTTCGCCACCACGACGTCTGCGCCATTCATCGTTATCTCCGCCCCGGCGTTGTGCTTGAGCTTCCCCAACCATCGTGAAGGCAAAAAGAATTATGCTTAAGAAAGCTAATGTCTTTTTCATTTCCTCTCCTTATATAGACTTCATCTCCAAACTTAGACCTTTATTAGCCGAGGCGCATCAATCTAACAAAGAAAGAAGAGAGACAAAAGTGTTCTCGATCAATTTCTTACACATATATTATTGAGAATTTAAGGAGTTACACAGATTGCTGTTAGTAATGAAGGCCCATGGAGTCAAAAGGCACCACTGGCTAGAGAAACTTCTTAGTATGCCCAAAGAGTTCAAGAAAAGGCTCTCTGGTTCGCCTAGGATATTCTTGTACAATCTGAAGAAGCTTTTTTGCGAGCACATCTCTATTTGCGCCCCCCTGGTGAGCGACCTTTGTCATCAAACGAACGAACTCGTCACTAATTTCTAAAATTTCTGCCATGGGATGAGTGTTCACTCCGCGAGATCGTCCCTCTCTCTTATCCCTTAGCCCATGATGTTGGCGAATGATTTGGGCGACAAGAGGTGGCAGCTCACATTCATTCTCGACCATACATGCCCCCCTATCGGGATGAGTTTGCCACAAACTGTCATACATTGCTTTCTCATCACCATATATTTTCTTAGACTCTACTTTTTCAACCACCATAGATTCATCATAAAACTTATCTTCATTCTTATTATAAAGTTCATCATCCTCAGCATTATTATGAATAAGGCCGATATCATGAAGGAAGGATGCCAGCCCTAACGTTTGAAGGCCTTTTTCAGACTCCACTCCAGCTGCTCTTGCCACAACAGAGGCAACTAAGACCACTCCACCAGAGTGTTCAAATTGGCTTAAATCCTTTAAAAGACCCGCTATGAAAGTATTTTCTTTTCCATATTGATCAATCATATGGCAAACATTTTTTAGGTACTTTTGAGCGAAAGCAATCGAATCACTATCGACTCCTAAATCAACCATCGTATTCAACGTTACTTCCGCTTGATTAAGAACAAACCCAAATTTTTTATCAAGAGAAATGGACTTGTTTTCGGCAATTGCATTCGTTAATTTATCACAGTACTGAACATAGGCTTCAAGTGCTTCTTTACGAATATGAAAGTGAGAAACACCCTTTTTTAAATAATCCATAACCCTATTAAAATCAAAGTTATCACCGGATTGAAGAATCTTAATATATTTATCTTTTCTTAACTTAACGTAAACATCAAAAAGGGATTTAGAACCACTTATAAAAAGCTCGGCCTTTATCGCCCTAAAATTAGGATCTGTATCATCTAACTCCTGATCGACTTTATCTTTATTTTTAGAGGCTGCATTTAAAATACTGTCTATGTCTAAAACACTTAGAGAACTCCCTAGTTTTTTAATCACATCACTTATGTTAAACGGCTTAGCAAAGGTTCCAGCAACTCCAAGTTCACTCTCTTCAAGTTGATCATTGAGATCAGTTCGTAGGGACTCTAGAAAGAA
>JAFMBV010000019.1 GCA_017858255.1 Bacteriovoracaceae bacterium | reverse complement strand
GCGGAAGAAATTAATTTAGACGAAGCGGAAGATATTGATTTAGATGAAGAGGACGACATCGACCTCGATGAGGGCGAGTTAGAGTTTAGTGACAATGAAGAAGAGTTAGAAGCAAGTACCGAGCAAGTTGAAGATCTTGATGATGAACTGACCAGGTTAACTGATAGTCGTTCTTTACCCACGGCAGAAGAACTCTCTGAGTTTGATGAAGAAACTGGAGAGTTGGATCTAAAGCAAAATAATGATGAAGAAATGCAATTTGAAAAGCCAAATAGTCCACAAACGGACTCAATCTCTTTAGACGATACAGGTGAATTCGAATTAAATGATGAACCTACTGAAGAGGAAAGCGTAGCGTCTCTTGATAATGCCGCTCAAGAGGCAAACGAGGTTAGTGAAATGAGTGATGAAAGTCTAGACCAAGATGAGCTTCTCGAATTTGAGAATGAGGAGTTAACAGATGATGGGGAGTTGTCCTTCTCAACAGAGCCAGAGGCAGAGGAAGTTGCTGAAGAAAGAAGTGATGACGGAGGACTCGATTTTAATTTAGGCGCAATTGATGATGAGGATATGGACCTGGAAGGTAATAGTACATTGGAGCCAGCAGGTGATACTCCAGCCAAAAAAGATGAAGGATTTGAATTAGCAGGAGATACCACTGAGGGTATGGATATTGAGTCACATGACGTTAGCGAAGATAACATAGACAATGGTCAAGATTTACTTGAGATTGAAGAAGATGAAGACTTTGATTTAGGAGACGACGCGGTTTTAAGTGCTGAAAATGGAGATGATACATCAGAAGATGTCCTTGAATTGGGAGCAGAAGATATAGACGATTCCGAGGATGTTGAAAGTTCAGAGGAAGATGAAGAACTTCTTTTTGCCAACGATAGTGAGGAAGAGATTCAGTCTGAATTCGATTCTGAAGAATTAGGTTTTGCAAATGATGACGATGAGGAAATTGAAAAAACTCAGGCCATTAATTTAGGTGAGATGAAAGAAATGACCGGTTCTGTAACGACTGGAATAGAAGATAATTTAGAAGAAGAATTCGAGGAAGACTCTCTTGATATGAGTGGCGAAGAATTGGAAGAAGACTCTGACTATGAGGTTGAAGAAAACTTGTTGGATGCCCTAGATAAAGATGAAGATGAATATGAAGAAGAAAATGACTTCGAAGAGAGCACCAATCCAACGGTTGTCATGACTGAAGAGGTTACGAAAGAATTAGAGGCCATGATTGACCATGAAAGTGCAACACATGAGTTTCGGCCTGAACAAGATGAATCTACCACATTGTTGGAAGAAGATTTATTAGAAGAGGATGAAATAGAGGAGCAGTATGAGGGAACCTTACAAACCAATACTGTTGATGTATTAAAAAGCCCCCGGCCAAGTGACGATACGGCATCAGAGGGAACGTTAAATATATCCTCGGATAATGTTAGAGTACCACCTAGCCTAAGTGAAGGTGATGCTGTTCGTCTTCAAGCGACGATAAGACAATTACGTGAGGAAAGAGAGGATCTTCTAAAAGAGATTCAAAACTTTAAAAAAGAAAATAAATTAGTAGAGCAAGATAATCTAGGTCTTAAGGCAGAGTTGGACGAGGCCAAAATTGAAATCTCTATCCTCAAAAAGCGTCACGGTAGCGAAATGGATGAGATGAAGTATCGCTTGCGCCTAACAGATGAGAAAAAGCTATACTCAGAAGAGAAGGCGAGAAAGCTGCAGAAAGAATTTGATCGCCTTCAAGGTAAGGTACGAATTGACTTCAATCATATTAAGCAAAGAGAAAAAGAACTTGAGAGCCAATTAGAATTGGTGAAAATGGACTCTGAATCACAAGTACAGTCTCGTGATAAAAAGATTCTTGAATTAAAGAGAAAAATAGATCAATTAGAATTTAATATGGAAAATGTCGTCATACGTGAACAAAAATCAAGAGACGATAAAATGAAGCTTGAGGAAAGACTAGAGAGAATCATGAAAACATTAAGAGGATCTATTGAAGTCCTTGAAGATGATATAAGTTTTGACTCAGAAACAAAGAGAAAAAGGGATTAAAAACCTTGTCTAAAGAAAACGATACTGCCGCATTAGCAAAAGTAATGGCCACCTTTAACTTCCTTCAAGGAAAAAAGGTTACCTATGGTCAAATTGAGCGTTTTCTAAAGAAGAACTTTGGAACCGGCCCCCTTATTATTTTTAGTTGTGCTAAAGACCAAGAGCTCTTGAAAGATAGACCATCACAAGATTCTGTGCGTATTTCTTGGAATAAACGTAGTTATGGTGGTCTTTATAAAGTAGAGCACGTAAACGAGTTATTCAAAAGAGCGTTAGAGAACCCTAAAGAATTGGGGAAGATTAGCTTTCAAGGAAAAGATTTCTATCTGTTTTCAAGCGGAGAAAACGCAACTCAAAACTTCTTTGGTCTATTTGAAATGACTAGAGTTGTTGAGGAGAGTGTTCTCAAATTATTTAACCTCTTTGTCACGAATATTTCAAAAGGCTGGAATAGATTAGATGAGCTGAAAAAAGTAGAAAACCTAGTGCATGTTGATGATGTAACGGGACTTTATAATCAAAGAAAATTATTAAAAGATATCGAACTAGCTGTTGAAAGGTATAGAGAGTTTAAAGAAGTTTTTACAATTTTGTTCATTGATATTGATCACTTTAAGAACGTAAACGATGGTCATGGACATCTTGTCGGAACTCAGCTCCTGGCCTCTCTTGGAGAGTTATTAAAAACGACCTTAAGGGAATCTGATCTTATATATCGTTATGGTGGCGATGAGTTCGTAATGATTATTCCTGATGTCGATGGTGAAACTGGTAAACTGATAGGCGATAGAGTCTTAGATGCCGTTAAGAATGAAGCTTTCCATGCTGGTGTGTCATCGATGAATAAAAAAGATTCTAAATTCCATTTAACAGTGTCTATTGGGGTCGCTACTTTTCCCGAAGACGCTAAGAGTCAAGAAGAGATTTTATCTATGGCCGACAAAATGATGTACGAAGCTAAAAAAACTGGTCGTGGTAGGGTTTGTTATACAAGAGATATTCTTGGTATTGAATCAAACCAGCAAGAGGTCAAGTGATATATCTCGTTTTATCAGACCTTCATTTAGGAAAGGGAAAGTTTCTTAAAAACGGTCAATTAAATATTCTTGAAGATTTTTTTGAAGATGAGAAGTTTGCTGAATTCCTAGAATATTACTCTTCAGGTCAATTCTATTTAAAAAATGTTCATTTAGTTTTAAATGGAGATATTTTGAATCTCATTCAAATTGATAATGATGGTGTTTTTAGCCATATTGTTGATGAAAAGTTGTCAATCAAGGGGATTGATAAAATTTATCAAGGCCATCCACAATTCTTTGATGCGATTAGGGAGTTTTTAAAATCCCCAAATAAAAAAGTTACTTACATTATTGGTAATCATGATGCTGCAATGGCATTTCCTGGTGCAAAAAAACGTTTGCAAGAATTAATCGGTGAAGATCTTTGTATTGATTTTGAACTCGATGAAAATGGTGTCTATATAGAACATGGACATAAATATGAGGTTATAAATACTGTCCCGATGAAAAATTACTTTCTTGAAGGACCTAATGGTAAAGAAATATTAAATCTTCCTTGGGGGAGTCTGTTTTGTATAAATGTCCTACCTCGTTTAAGAAAGGAGAGACCTTATATTGATAAGGTTAGACCTTTAAACTCCTATATTAGGTGGGTTTTCTTTCATGACTTTGTTTTCTTCTTAAGGATGACAAGGACAGTGCTGAGTTACTTGTGGGAAACAAATAAGGACATATACACAAAACAAAATAGAAACTTCAAAACGACGCTTAAACTCTTAAAACAGATAACGATTTATCCAAATTACGAGAGAAAGGCCAAGGGAGTTTTAAAGAAAAAGCGGCACATCCATACCGTTGTTATGGGTCACACCCATGTTCAAGAGTGGCGCCGTTTTCCAGAGGGGAAGTATTATTTCAATACGGGAACATGGAATCAAATCCCAACTATGGATGCGGGCCTACATGAGTCAAATGTTGCACTCTCTTATTGTCTTTTAGATGTTCACGAGAAGTCCCAGTCTCTACGATCTGGAGCTTTAAATTTGTGGCAAGGAAAATGGCGCCCATATCTTGGAGAAGTCTTAACTCTTTAGTGGGTCATTTACTAAAGGAAATAATCCTTCACCTTTTTGTCCTCTATATTCTCAGGTGCACTTTGAACCGAGATTACAGAACAAGCGGCTTTGGCCATTAAACGGTCGTCATCTGAACCAAATAGATTTGATACAAATTTGTGGCGAGAACCACCAAAGATGAATAAATCAAACTCTACAGTTTGAGCGATAACATCATTAATAGTGTCATTACTTTGAACGATGAGAACATTTGTGCGGCTAATACATATCTTAGCCTGCTCTTTTAGGTCTCTTTCAGTTCGTTGTAGAACTTCTTCAGTGGAATCGTTTGGTAGAATTGATAAGAGGGTTATATCGGCCCTGTTCACCTCGGCAAGATGATCGGCAGTTGAAATGACAATACTGTCAGTTTCATCACCACGGATATAACAAATGATTTTTCTTATATAGCGAACACCAGCATCTCTAAAGATACCTAGGTTGCAACGAAGATGGCCTTTTAGCCAGCCCATTGGATTATGAATGGTAAAAGCACCAGCTGTTTTTCCTCGCCATTCAATGAGAAGCCATTGGCAATGAAGTCTTTGACTGATGTGAAAAACAGTTCTGGCCAGGTCGTGGGAGACCACTGGGTCAAAAGTAATCGGTTCCTTTTTTTCTACTGCCATGGCGACGACACGTCTTCTCAAGGATTTAAGTTCGGCCGGTTCATCCATAAGATCATCAAGATCAGTTTGTTCTGGTACTTCAGTTATGTGAGCGACCTCACAGTTTCCGTGCTCGGCCAAGGCGACACCCATTTCAATGAGCATTTCGGGAGAACGTTCTCTTCCAAAGAGGGTTACTACCACATTGGCATCAACAGATAGGTCCATGTCTTCTAAGCGCGTGCGCGGAAGGACCTCTGTGACTTCTTCTACAAGATCCTGACGTTTACCTCGAATACCTATAACGCCTTTTCTCGTGGTGTTTTTTCTTGAATAGAGTAGGTAGATCATCAGCCCTGGAATTGATATTGAAAGCAAAGCGGGGACAACTAGTTTTGGTCCCATATAAGAGAGAAGGATGATGTTGAGGATAATTCCAATAATTTGTACGTATGGATAAAAAGGTGACTTATATTCTGGTTTGTACCACTGAACTCGTGATTCCCTTAATACGATAACGGAAATATTTTCTGCCATGTAGATGAGAATCATAAAGGCTGAGGCAAACTTGGCAATCTTCGTCACATCCATATTGAGAAGGACAAAAACCATCACCAATCCAGAGATGATAATACTCCATACTGGCGTCAAGTATTTACGGTTTAGACGGCCAAGTTGCGAAGGCAATAACTTGTCTCGGGCCATGGCAAAAGGAAAGCGGCTAGCGGCCAATATGCCAGAGTTTGCCATGGAGCTCATGGTGATCACTGCAATCACCGCTGTAACGAGGCCCAAAAATGGTCCTTGAATGTGCACAGCTAAGGAATAAATTGGTTTAAGATTGTTGCTTATTTGGTCTATAGGTAAATTCCCAAAGAGAAGGAAAGTAACACCTGAATAAACCAAGGTAACGATAAGCAAAGAAATCATAATACCGCGAGGTAGATTTTTTTCCGGATCTTTTATTTCTTCAGCAATTGCAGCAACCTTTGTCACCCCAGCATAAGAGACAAAGACGAGAGCGGTCGCTGACGCTAGCCCTGATATACCTCCCGGAAAAAGAGGATCGAGGTTGGCAGCGTCAAAAGTAAAGGCAGAGCCAACAGAGATACCCGTCAAAAGGGCAATGCAGAGGCCAACGACGGCCATCAGTAGACTTGAGACTTTACCCACACCAAAAATATTGAGGATACATATAAAGGCGAGAATACTTAAACTTGTAGGCACCAACTGAACTTGTGGTGCAAGAACTTTGAGATAAGCGCCAAACCCCATAAGAGCAAAAGTTGCCTTGAGAAGTAAAGATAACCAAAGACCTAGACCGGATATTGTTCCAACAATTGGGCCAAAGGTTCTTTCAAGGTAAACGTAAGTACCGCCTGAGGTAGGCATTGCCGTGGCCAGTTCTGATTTGGAAAGGGCCGCTGGTAAAACCGAAAGTGAGGCCAAAATATAGGCAAGCCACACTGAAGGTCCAGTGGTTGTTGCAGCAATACCTGGAAGAACAAAAATCCCACTTCCAAGCATGGCAGAAACAGATATGGAGACAACCGCCCCTAAACCGAGGCGTCTTTCTAGTTTTTTCACCTATTTATGGTATCGAAAGGCCCACGCTTCGCAAACGAAATTGTCGGGTTTAATTTAACGCGAAGGCCTAAGTGTCCGAAATTACTTTTTCTTCGCAGCTTTTTTCTTAGTCGTCTTTTTAGCCGTTTTGGTGGCAGCTTTTTTCTTTGTTGTTTTCTTTGCTGCTTTCTTGGCAACCTTTTTCTTAGTCGCCTTATTTATGGCCACTTTTTTCTTGGTGGTTTTTTTGGCAGCTTTCTTGGTGGTTTTCTTAGTAGCTTTCTTAGTCGCTTTCTTGGGAAGGTAAGATTCAACTAACTTTTGAATTTTATTAAGTTCTTTCTTGTGACCAAGAAGAAACGTTTTAGCTTTTTTGATCTCATCATTAACTGACTTTTCAACTAATTTCTCAAGACCTTTCTTTTCACTTTGAAACTTCTTAACTAATTTCGGGATATCTTTATCAACCACATTTTTAAGGTCCTTTTCTGCTGACTTTAAAAAGGTATCGACTTTTTTCTGAAGGTCTTTAACGGATTTTTGACCGACTTTATTTAGATCTTCGATTTCTTTTTTCATCTGGTTCCATTGTTTCAATACGGCCTCTACATTTTTTTGGGTCATGAGAATATCCTTTGCTTTATAAAATTTAGCTCTTCTTGGTTATTGGCATACGGTAGCCAAAACCAAAACTCTTCGCCTTCACTTTAATGATAGGGCAGAATTGACTCCTCTTATACTCGCTTTTTGTGTAAAGGTCATAAACTTTTTTTACTTCGTCCTTATTGAAGCCCATTTCATGAAGTTTTTTCTGACTTAAGCGGTAGGAAAGAAGCCCTTCAAGAATGGCATCGAGCCTTTCATAGGGGGGAAGGCTTTGCGAGTCCTCTTGGTTTTCTCTGAGTTCTGCACTTGGTGGTCTTTCAATATAGCCAAGAGGTAGATTACCTCTGGTATTGTGAAGATGATGAGAAAGATCATAAACCTGACTTTTATAGAGGTCCCCTAGAAGACTTATGGCGCCAACACTGTCACCATATAGGGTAGAGTAACCTACAGCAATCTCCGATTTATTAGAAGTATTGATGACCATACTTCCAGTTTGATTACTTCGAGCATAGAGAATCGTTCCTCTTAGGCGACTTTGAATATTCTCGTCCGCCAATCCTTCGAGAGGGGTTCTGTAATTTTTTGTGAACTCCTGGCCCATGGCCGAGTGGAGAAACTTAATTGGGAAATGAGTGAGTGGAATGTCTAGCTTTTCGCATAACTCCTCGGCCAATTCTGTAGAAAGAGGGGAGGAGTATTTACTCGGCATGTAAACGGCTTCAATTTTTTGATGGGGCTGAAGCGCCATTTTTGTCAGGGCCAACACAAGCCCCGAGTCAATTCCCCCAGAAAGGGCCACAAGAAATGACTTAAAACCACACTTTGAGGTGTATTCTTGCAGGCCAAATGTTAGTGCCTTTATAACTTCCTCACAGGTTTCTTCATCCCATGGGTTTAGTTTTGGAAGTGCATCTTCCTTTGACGTCGCCAAGTCGGCTTGAAAGAGTGACTCCCAGCTATTTTCAATGTGGGAATTCTTGTATGTCGTCGCAGAATTGCCCTTGTATAGAGGTAATTTAACTTTAAGAGCATCTTCTTGGAAGGCTTTTGCCTGCCACACTTTTTCACCATCAGTCGCAAAACTTTGACCGTCAAAAAGTATATCGTCTTCCCCACCAACGCGATTCACATAGAAAAATGGTGCTTGAAAAAGTTGGGCAATTTCTTTTGCTCTAGTTTCTCTCTTTTGCTGTTTTCCAATGAAATAAGGGGAAGCTGAAAGGTTAAGTAAACCGTCTATTGGCCCTTCTTTTGCTACTTTATCAAAGAGAAGCTTTACGGGGTCCATTTCATGGGTGGAGCTAAACCACATATCCTCACAAATAAGCAGACCAAAGCGCTTACTTTGAAACTCAATAATGGCGGCTTCTTTACCAGGGTGAAAATACTTCTGCTCATCGAAAATATCATAATTAGGCAGAAGACATTTGGTGTACAAGGCGACCAGACCGGTACCCGGGCGGCATTCATAGACAACATTCTCTATATAAAGAGGAAGTTCATCTTTATCGAATCGGTACTTAAGCCCTCCGACGAGGATGAGTCTATTCTTGGGGAGATCGGCATGATCTTTGAGCCAAGTTTGAAATTCGTTGAAAAAGTGGAGGTAGTTTTCAATAAATTCTTTTTGTAAGACGAGGTCTTGAAGGGGGTAGCCCGTGAGAAAAAGCTCCGGAAAAAGCTGGAGTTCAGCCTCGCTAGTTGTGGGGGCAGTCAAAGTGAGTCTAAGATCCTGAAATATTTGCTCGAAATCGCCTATTATGTGTTGAGTTTGGTTTAAGACTATTTGCATATAAGATCCTGTAGGGGTAAAAATCCCTAAACACAGTCAAAAGCTTCGCTAGGAGAATATATCAAGATGGAGCAAAACGCTACGCATGAGTCGCATTCAGGTGGGGGAAATTCTCCTAAAGTTCTTGTTGTTGGCGCTGGACTTGCGGGGACCGAAGCGGCCCTCTTCTTGGCCCGTCACGGTGTAAGAGTTGTCTTAGCTGAGAGTAAAAAGTCTCGGCCAAACCCTTCTCAAAAAATTACGACAATGGCAGAACTTGTCTGCACCAACTCCTTAAAAAGCAAAGACCCTAATAGTGGACATGGTCTTCTCAAGCATGAAATGCGAGGGCTTGGCTCTTTAGTTTTGGAAGCAGGAGAGGCGACGGCCGTACCAGCAGGGGATGCATTGGCAGTTGATCGTGTTGCTTTCTCTGAAAAAATCACTGAAATAATTGAAGCAAATCCTCTCATTGAAACACGCTATGAAGAGGTTTCTGACCCTCTCATGTTGGCCAAGAACCATGGCTGTGATTATACCATCATTGCAACAGGTCCCTTAACGACTTCTCCTCTTGAAAAGTGGTTAACCGAAAATATAGCGAAGGAAGACTTTTACTTTTACGATGCGATTGCACCAGTCGTAGACGCTGACTCTCTCGATTACACAAAGCTCTATCATAAGGATAGACATAAGCCGGTCCCTGAAGAAGAAGGGATTGAGGCGGATTATCTCAATGCTCCCATGAATAAAGAGCAATACGATACCTTCATTGCGGCCTTGGTTGCTGCTGAAAAAGTACCGGCACAAAATTTTGAGGATTATAAGTTTTTTGAAGCCTGTCTGCCAGTTGATATTATGGCGGAGAGAGGGCCAGAGACTGCTAGATTTTCTTGCATGAAGCCAATAGGGCTTGAGCTTCCAAATGGTGAGATTCCTCATGCTTGTGTTCAACTAAGAAAAGAAAATCTAGAGGGAAGTGCTTTTAACCTCGTCGGATTTCAAACACGACTTAAATACCCTGAGCAGATTCGTGTTTTTAGAACCATTCCTGGTTTTGAGAAGGCAAGCTTTCTTCATTTAGGTAGTGTTCATCGCAATACTTTTATCAATTCAAGAAGAGTTCTTAATTGGGACTTTTCTTCAAAAGACTTTCCAACGATGTATTTTGCCGGTCAAATTACTGGGGTTGAAGGTTATACTGAGTCTGCTTCTATTGGGCTTTATGTTGCTTCTCAATTGTTGAGGCGTATTCATGGTCATGAGCCACTTCATTGGCCAAAAGAGACAGGGATCGGAGCTTTAGTCAATTATGTGATGACTTGTTTGAAGCCTTCACCTTCAAGCATTAACTTTGGGCTACTACCAACAGTAACTTTGACTAAAGAACAAAGAAGAGATCGTAAGAATCGTAAGCGTATTAAGAAGAAAATCGCGAGTGACAAGGCGAGAGAAGTTTTTGAAGAAATGTTACCAAGAATTATTCCTGAGTATCAGGGATTTCAGGAGCAACCACTCTAATGGGTGTCTTTTTTATTTTCTTGGCCAGTTTACTGTGGGCACTAGATACACTTATTCGTTACCCCCTTATTTTCGGTGGCCTAAGCGCTACAAAGCTAGTGTTTGCTGAGCATTTAATTTTAACTCTTGGGCTCTCTCCCGTTCTCTATAAAATGGCGCGCTCCTTAAAGGAAATCTCCAAGAAAGACCTGATTCATTTCGGAATAATTGGTGGTCTCGGTTCGGCATTGGCAACCTTGGCCTTCACTAAGGCCTTCTCTCTACTAAACCCATCTCTTGTCATTCTATTACAAAAATTTCAGCCTCTTATCGCCATTCTTTTGGCCTATAAAGTCTTAGGTGAACCTGTTAAGAAAGAATTCCTTGGTTGGGCCGTTCTGTGCTTATTTGGTGGTGTGCTCATTAGCTTCAATGATTTGAATCGAGGTATTCATCTTCTTATGAAGGGCCAAAACCTTTTAGAAGGGCCTGCAGTTCTAGGATATGCTCTTACTTTGACGGCCGTCTTTGGCTGGGGGGCAAGTACCGTATTTGGAAAAGAGCTAGTTAATAAAGGCTATAAAGAAACAGAAGTTATGGCCGGACGATTTTTTGCGGGCCTTCTCTTTCTTATTCCGGCGCTTGCCGGGGAAGACGCCCCCTTCATTAGACAAGGGGCAATATGGTCAAAAATCTTCTTTATGGTGTTGATCTCAGGCTTCCTCGGTATGGGCCTATATTATCAAGGTCTTAAACGAATTCCTGCTAGACTATGTGCATTGGCTGAAATGTTTTTTCCTTTTTGCGCCATTGCCGTAAATTGGATATTCTTAGATGCAACGCTGGCCCCTCTTCAATTACTCGGTGGATTACTCCTCTTGATTGGCAGTACGGTTCTTCAGCTAAAAAGGTATTAAATAGTATTCACTTAAAGAGGCAAGAGTTATGGGTCAACGAATTATTCTCCCGGAAACATTAGAAGGTAAAACGATTCTCGTGGCAGGAGCGGCAGGTTTTGTTCCTTCGACTTTAAGTGAGTTTTATTTGGGACTCGGAGCAAAAGTTATTGGTCTCGATAATTTTATAACAGGCTCACGATCAAATATTGAAATACTTTCTAAATATAATAATTTTGAGTTTCATGAATGTGATGTGGCCGAAAAATTACCAGATTTTAGTGGAGTCAATATTGATTATATTTTCTCCTTGGCCTCACCAGCATCTCCTATAGATTTTAAAATCATTCCTTTAGAGATCATGAAAGTGAACTCGGTAGGGACGTGGAATCTCTTAGAACTCGCTAAAGACAAACACGCTCGTTTCCTAGAGGCCTCTACTTCAGAAGTTTATGGCGATCCCGAGATTCACCCTCAGGTAGAAGAATATGTGGGAGCCGTTAATCCAATTGGTATTCGTTCTCCCTATGATGAATCTAAGCGCTTTGCAGAGTCTCTTACGATGACTTATCACCGCCAATATAATGTTGATACGCGTATTGTCCGTATATTTAATACCTATGGACCACGCATGCGCCCTGATGATGGAAGGGTTATTCCAAACTTTATCACTCAGGCCATGAATAATGAGGATATTACAATTTATGGTGATGGCAGCCAAACGCGAAGCTTTTGTTTTGTTACTGACCTTGTACAGGCCATTCATAATGTTATGTTTTCGGTAATCCACACACCTTTTAACTGTGGAAATCCAGATGAATATACAATTAAAGAAGCTGCAGAGTTTATTATTAAAACTCTCAATTCTGATTCAAAAATTTCTTATCACCCGCTTCCAGAAGATGACCCAAAAAAGAGGCGTCCCGATATGCATAAGCTTTTTACGATTAGTGACTATCGACCAAAAATTGGTTTTGAAGACGGACTAAAAGTAACGGCCGAGTATTTTAAAAGTCTCCAAAAATGAAAGTAGCTGTTAGTTGTGATGCTTTAGTTTCAAGAAATGCTACCACCTCAATTATTGAGAATATTCTCTCTATTTATGAGGATGCTGAGCTCTATACAATTGTTCACCATGAAGGAAAAATTCTTGGTCCAATTGAGCAGAGAAAGATTAAAAGTACCTATCTCACAAATATGCTTACTGAGGACATTGCTTTTGGTGATCAGTGGTGGAAGAAGGCCATGTTTATTCCTGGTGCCTGTCGCAATATAACAGTGCCTTGTAATGTCGACCTTCTTATCAATATCTCAAGTGGTTTTTCCCAAGGCTTTGAAAAGTGTGATGGCGTTTATCAAATTACTTATTTGGCAGAAAATAAGTTCTTAGAAAGAAAACAAAAATTTTGGCGAGAGAAAATCTTTAAGACCTACCTTGAAAGTTGGGCCGCTAAGAATTTACTAAAGGCCGATGAATTGTGGGTTACCCATGACTCGGCAGAGAGCTTTTGGCAGGAAAAGCATAAGAATGTGAAAATCATGAGTCCTTTCTTTAAGGCCTCTGACTTTCCTCTTTTTCCCGAGACCATTAGAAAATCATTTCCTAATGACTTTCTTTGCATCGATGCTGAAACAGTGACGAAAGATCAGGCCTTAAAATTAATTGAGAGTCTAAAATCTGCTAATTTAAAATTTAAGTTTGTAGGTCAGGATGGTCACTTAGCTGAATTAAAAAGTGAAGAAAGTGACCCTATGTTTTATGGAAATCGTTGTGCAGGGGAGTTAGCGCCATTGCTTGCTTCTAGTCGTGGCCTTCTTACATTTCAAATTGTTGGCTTTCCTACGAGGGCCGCAGAGGCCTTAAGCACTGGAACACCTGTTTGGATGCCCAAAGAAAGTGAAGGACATTTATTTTTAAATGGAATTGGGGTTCTTGGTAAGGAAGAGAGACTCTCTGACCTTTCAGGCCTTTTTGAAAAGATGGACAGTTTTGATCCTAAGAAAATCCACGGTCAAACGACCAAATTTCATGATCTTAAATTTCGCTCAGAAGTGAAAAGACGTGTGGATAAAATTAATCTCTAAGTGACTTTATCTAGGTTTGGGTACTCTTAAGGCGTGGAGTTCATCTAGAGACCAACCAAAATCTGAGGTGTACCGATTGTTGCCAGCATCTCCTAAAACCATTGTAAATGTTTGCACTCTCTCTGGAATAATATAAGAGAAACCAGGCGATTGACGGTCTGACATCCCTCCACCTAAGGCCGGTAGAGAACTGTAAAAAAAGCGTTCTCTAGATTCATTATTTGAATGATCGCGACCTGCAACATTTACTGCGGCATGGCTATCCGCAACCAAAATACCATCAGCATCGATAAGACCTCTCACTTCTTCATTTACTTTAGGACTGTCTTTTTCAAGTCTATTTAATTCGTCAATATTCTCACCACCCTCAACCCTCTTGTGAGTAACAAGTAATTTTCACTCTACAACTTCTCCACTAGGTAAGGTGGTCTTAGTAAAAACATAACCAACACCTTCCTCACTTTGGGTCACGACATTGTAGTTTTGTGCCCACCTAGAGTTTAGGTATTCGGCATCTCTAATCTCTTGCGCACTATTTAAATCAAGGTCGGTCTGAGATATATTACTTTTATCTATCGTGGCCGAAACCATTATTTGATTACCTTCACCATCTAGGATAGGGACGCCGTCTTTTGTTGTTGCTGGAACAAGGGGAATACTCCCATCTGGGTTTCTCTTATAAAAGCCTCTTCTTGTCGGTAACTCATGATTACCAAATACGGTTTGGATCTGTTTCGTGGATATTCCTGCGGCCTCAGCAACCTGATCTAAAGTCTCCATTTGGGTATCAACCATATCATTTCTAATTCTTTTCCAGAGTTCTGGGTTTTGATCTTTAATGGCATCCCAATTTGGAGATGAGCTTGCTACATACTCACCACGACTATTTTTTCTAACAGATGTGACATAATATTTGTCGGGATTGGCCGCGATCTCAGGGTATAGCTTTCCAAGGTTTTGAGAATAGCCTGGTAAGTCGAGAACATCGCCCATCATAATTACTTTTGAATTGGGGTCTGTAAATTGCGATTTATTTTGGCGCAAATGATTTAAGAAAGCTTCAAACCTTTCACCATTAGGATCATTTCTCCCACCAATGTGAAAATCTCCCGCCACAATAACATTATCCGTACGACCATTCACAAGTTCATCTAAATATCTTTTGTAAACAATAGGGTTATTTCTTTGAAGCCTAGTGATGAATTGCGATTCTTCATCGGGAGATAGATTTTCTTGTCTTAAATAAGCGCCAGGATCAAAATCTACCCTGTTAATATCTTCAATATTAGTGGTTCGAGTTACGCTTGGAGAATCAATAGGGGCAGCATCGGTGCGTGCGCTTACCTCAGTAACGGTTTCACCCGCCTCTAAAGTTGTCCCTGTTGGTGGAGGCGAAGCCGGAGTTCTTGCAACGTCACTTGCAGCGCTTGCCGAACGGGTTGCTCTTGAGAGAAGAGAGAGTCCCTCTCCGCCTACAAGAAGAGCTTCCGCTCCTAGAGTTAAGCGTGAGTCCGTAAGGTTTCCAGCCGCATCAAGGACCTGATCACTACTTGCAAAGCCTGCTGAAAAGGCAACTTCGGTAGCAGCAAGCCGATCACTAGCAACAGCATTGCGATCGATACCATCACTTACTCCTATAACTGCACCGATGGCGGCAGCGGCAATAGCAGTACCCACTCCTGGCACTAGTCCAATACCAATGGCCAATACGACTCCTACCGCTTGATAGGCAACGGGAAGACCACCTTCTTCATCAGGAGGTTGGATTTGTAATAGATGGCATTGTGACGACTGACTTTGGGCCAATACTTTTTGTTTGTCTCGTGGTGTAAGTCCAGGGGCATTTAAACGTCTTGCTATAACTTCGTTTACTAGCTCTGGGAAGTGATGAAGATAATCGCCATCATTTTTACAAATCTCTTCTGCTGAACTCGTAACTTGTCGGCGGTAATCTTTGACTTCATCTTTTAGATTGGCCTGAACTTCTTGGTCTTGCATGGCCTTATTGATAATGCCATCCACTTTATCTTTTAAATTTGGATCTTCTAATAGTTCATCGATTGCAGTGTCGGGGTCTTCCACTCCGCTTAGTAATAGGTCTTTTATGGCACTAGATATTTCAAAGGCACCCGGAAGAGAAGATATCTTTTTTGAAAATTCAGAGGGAACAAAGTTTGATTCTGATTGTGTAAAGGGGATGAGGTTTGAATTATCTTCCCGATTAAAAAGAATAGGGTATTCAGCGAGTTTTTTGGCCATAACAGGAAGGACGCTACCAATATTGTAATTGGCCGCCTTTTCTTGAGAGTTCACGCATTGTTCAAAGCGCTCTCTTAAGTTTGGGTTTTGAGAATTTCTAACGATTTGATCCCTGCACTGAGCGAAATCTTCAAAGCGTCCTGATTCAATCAACTGAGGACAGCGGGCTGCGGCAATTGAGATGGCAAGTTCTGGCTCAGAATAAATCTCACTGGTTTGCCCTTGCACTTGTTCTCGGCAATTACTCTGGGATATCCTCAGTTGCTGATAGTTACGACGGGCATTTTCTCCCTCTCCATTTGCTTTAATTTCGTAGAGATTTCCTATAATAAGTGCCTGCTTAATATGCTCTTTTATGAATGTGTCTTTTCGTTTAAGACCAGCATCTGAAAATTGTTTTTCCATGCCTTGAACTTTATTTTCTAAATTACTTTTGTGCTCATCAATAAGTTCCAACATTTTTTGATTTGGAGGATTGACTCTATTTCCTCTAACTAAACTACCACAGGCCGCACAACCTCTTAATGATGACAGATCAGGATCAGTCCCCTCAAAGTAACCAGCATAGGCAGCCGATTCTCTTAAGGCACCTGCTGTTGCAGTAAGCATAATATCTCTTCTTAAAGATTCATCCCTTTTTTCGTAAGCGCCCTCTTCAATTGATAATAAAGCATCACCAATTGTGCTAAGGTCAAGACCTATGCGGTCCTGATTAATCTCAAAACATGTAAAACCTGCGCCATTTTCAACTTGGCCATAGTAGCCCTGTAGTTCTTCTCTATCTAAAGAAGGATAGTTTTTGCAATAAGAGGGGATGCCTTCTTTTGAGGAAAGCTCTCTCATTTGTTGAACACCATTGAATTTAAGGTGGTTTAATTCAGGGTGAGTCTTTACGTTTTCAAAGGCCTTTGAAAGCTCGGTTGAAAGCTCTGTTGGTTTACTTGAACCTGATGGGCCTGGAGCTTGTAAGGCATTAATTGCGACTCTAACTCTATTGAGTATGGATTGGTCTTCAACTAATCGATTTCTTCTAAGGGCATTGATATCTTGCCTTAAGGATTTAACAATTTCTCTATTCTCAGGGCCGAACTTACTTGGGATTAAAACAGAGGTGTTAAGTGCCTTCAAGCGATTCATGATTTGAGTCGCTTCATAAATATTTTGAACTGGTGTGTTGGCGGGAGCGACAATGATGCGTCCATTAGCACTAAGTTGAAATTCATTAGTCGCAAAAGCTTGAAAACCTAATAAAAGGAAGAAAAGGGTGACCAAGCTTCTTACTTTATTTAGTTTTCCTAGTCTCCGCATACGTAATTCCATATCCACTTTAAACAACGGTAACTTATCGGTGTGAAGGCCTTAGAATTAAGCCACAGTCCATTCTACGATGATAGGAAGTTTTTACGGGAATATGGTGCTAAGTGCTTGATTTTATATAGGACAGTATGCCTCTTTAGGCAGGCATAATTTCTTGGCCAACTAGCTGTAAAGACTATCTCATGTTAATGCCCATGGGTTGGCGTACTTCAAAGTCTTTTTCTTTATTGTGCTTAGGCATCTCCATCATTGTTAGGACTTTTATCAGGCAGCCTTTTGCTTTGAGATTTTTCAGTTTATCGGAAAGGATGGCCACATTTCTAACCGCGCCATGCTTGTTTATGAGTAATGAGAAGGTAACAGAACCATTGAAGGCACCTTCTCCAGTAGGTCTAAGGTACTTTTCCAGGCAAAATTGATAATTGGGGACATTTTCTATGAGGCGCAGTCGAACCTTTTCACCGTAAGTACTTGGTAGAGGCGTCTGATGCTTTTGAGCAGAGTTCTTAAAAACTTCAAATTGTCCGCATCCACTAAGAAAAAGCACAATTGTAAGTAAATAATTCTTATTACGTAATTTTTTCACTTTGAGTCCTCTCCCGGGTCTCTACACTTAGACATTTTATAGATCTAAGTGTTTTTTGTTGATGCTAGCCTTTATGGATTATAAGCTATTTTAAAAGGATTCATAGATGAAATCAAAAAATAGAAGTTTTAGTGGGATAGCGCATCTAGTAAAGAAATTTAGGTTACAGCACCCCAAAAAGCTTAGCCAAGTAGAGCTTTCTAACCTTCTCGGCTACAAGAATGGTCAATTTGTTTCAAATGTCGAAAGAGGTATTTGTGCAATACCTTTGAAAGCTCTTGGTGATCTTGTAAAAATATTAAATATCCCTCAAGATGATCTCGTAAAGGCCATGGTTCGTGATTATGAAGAGACTATAATCAATCACCTAAATGATGAGCCTCAAAATGGCGATGAACCTCTCGGGCGCTCATCTGATCACGCAATTATTCAAGCCGAACCTTTAGACTAATAGTAATGGTCGCTACCACTCTTTTCTAATTTTCTTTTCAAGTTGCTTTCACTTTACTAATCTCCCTAAAACTACTTTAAGGATCTCTTATGCATTTAATTATTTCTGCGACTAAAAACAATAATAAATTATTAGCTGACTCTTTGGGAGAAACGGCCAAGGAACTCTCATTAGAAGTAAAGGTCATCTGTCTTGAAGATTATGACTTGCCTGTATATACACCTAGTCGTGAAAAAGAAGGGATTCCAGAAAATGCGAATACTTTAACTCTACTTTTTGCTAATGCGAGCTCTCTTACTTTTTGTGCTCCGGAGTACAACGGAAGTATGCCTCCTATTGTTAATAATGCGATCGCATGGATTAGTCGCTCAGGTAGTGAAGATTGGCGCGCGGCCTTTAATGGCAAACCTGCGGTTGTTGCTACTCATTCTGGTGGTGGAGGTTTGAAAGTTACTCAGGCCATGCGCGCGCAGCTAGAACATCTCGGTGCCATCGTTGTTCCTAGACCGGTCGTTACTAATTTTTCAAAAACATTGAACTCTGAATCTGCGATGGCAATTCTTGGTCAGTTAAAAACTTTAGCAGAGGCCCTTTCTTAGTTTTGAAAGGGGTCTCTTACTAGTCCTGATCTTGGATCAACGGGAAGACTTAGCCAGCGAACATCTTCTTCAGTCATTTCAAACTTTAGGCCCGCAGCTGCTGTGGCCCTAATGCTTGCGTATTGAGAGTTTGCAACTAGATTAAAAAGTGCTGAACGACTTTGGCGACCTTTGGGAAAAGTGCTTAGAACTCTCGTTGCAGCACTTCTAACATTAATATCTTGATTATTCGCCAGTGCAATACCTTCAATAATAGAGCGTACCTCAGGGTATTGGATGCCACGATAGAGAGTTTTAATTAAAGAAATTCGAACATTTGTTTTAATAAATTGGTTTTGGGCCAAGTTGATAAGTTCTTGTCTGACACCAACATCGTCCAAGGCATTCATAAGGGCAAAGGCCGAGGCCTCTTTTATGCGATAGTCATTATTTTGCTTAATATTTTGGATAAGAACATTTCGGACTCTCAGGTCATTAGGGGCCCTTAAGTAAAGGCACTTTAGCAATTCAGATCTAAAGTTAATGTTTGTAGATTGGTCATGGGCCCTGATAATAGCGTTGCTAACAACAGTATCAGCAGTCAAAGTGCTTAGGCTTCTTGCTGCTTCAACTCTAACATTTAGGAAGTTTCTAGTGTTTTGTAATTGGCCAATAAGTTCCTGCTGAACGGACTGGTCTTGATTGTAACTTTTAAGAGTGCGCACAAGTTCTTGTTGAACATTGGCATCATAGCTACGATTTAATTCACCAAGAAGAAAGCCAATGACCTGAGCATCCGCAAGTAGTGAGGCCGAATAGGAACTCATGCAAATCATGGTAATAAACGCAAACTTCTTAAGATTCAACATAGCTGTTCCTCTCGCCTTTTTAAGTTTAAACAATCTTAATTATGTTAACGGTGACGAGAGAGAAGTGGCAACTTACAAAGTCCTACTAAAAGTATGATAAAAACCATGGCTTCTAACTTTACATGTTTACAATGACTTGTGATGATAGGGTAAACATCACATGAGGTTACAATGCTAAATCAGTTAAAATTGTGCGCTGCGCTTATTTTTCTTCTTCTAGTGACACCTTCTTTTGGAAATTCCATTTTAGATAAAGTTTTAAAAAGAAAAATGGTCAATTGTGGAACGACGATGGGAGTTGCTGGCTTTTCTGCGCCCGATTCAAAGGGGAATTGGTTCGGAATTGAGGTTGATGTTTGCCGAGCAGTGGCCGCGGCCGTTTTAGGTGATCCAAGTAAAGTGAAATTTGTTCCTCTCTCCGGACAGGCCCGCTTCACGGCCTTACAGTCTGGTGAGATTGATCTTCTCTCTCGCGTTACTACTTGGACCTTAACTCGTGACACCTCTTTGGGTTTAAATTTCGGGCCAACTATATTTTATGACGGTCAGGGCTTTATGGTTCGTCGCAAAGACAAGGTGACCAAAATTAAAGAATTAAATGGGGCCACTATTTGTACTCAGCAGGGCACGACATCAGAGCTGAATCTGGCCGACTACTTCAGGGCAAACCGCTTAAAAATGAAAACAGTTGTTTTTGAATCTAATGATGAAGTAACTCAGGCCTTTTTCAAGGGCCGCTGTGACGCCTTTACTAATGATGCCTCTGGACTAGTTGCCGAGAGGTCAAAAACGAAGAGTCCCGATGATTATCTAATCTTAGAAGAAGTGATCTCTAAAGAGCCCTTAGGTCCTGCAGTGATTCATGGTGATGACCAATGGTTTGATATAGTTAAGTGGTCTGTGTTCGCGATGATTAGTGCTGAAGAGTATGGGATAAATTCTAAAAATGTCGATAAAGTAAAAAAATCGACAAAGGTTCCTAATATTAAAAGATTACTTGGAGTGACTCCAGGGAATGGAAAGGCCTTGGGGCTCTCAGAGGATTGGGCCTATTCTATAATTAAAAAAGTAGGAAACTACGGGGAAGTCTTTGATCGCAATATTGGAAAAGATAGTTCTTTAAAGCTTGAAAGGGGTTTAAATAATCTTTGGACCAAAGGTGGGCTTATGTATGCTCCGCCTATTCGTTAAATAGAATGTCTATTAAGGACCATTCCCAAATTAAACGGTTGCCCTTCATGAATAATAAAATGATTAATAGTCAGAACCTCTAATTTTTGACCAAACCTCTCATGCTCGGTAGTTGCTAAAAACCAAGGATGATTGATTTTTTGGTAACAAACTTCCCATAAGCGAATGAAAAATTCATAATCTGATAAGTGCTTAATAGTACTTTCCTTGGCCTTATTTATTGGCTCATTTTTTTTTCGGAGGCTTTTGTTATAAAAGGTGAAAGCGGGTTCACAATAGAAGAGTTCAAAAGCGTTATTTTTAAATTCCTGAGCCTTGTATAGCTCTTTGGGTGTATAGCTCCCATCTCTTAGTAGGGAGATGAGTTGTGAAAACGTTTTTTGTATCTCCATGGGGTCTATATTTGGCGCCAAGGGAATATTTTCAAAACTTTCGATAAAAGTAACATTGGGAATATCACTCTCAGTGTATACAGCACCTGCAAGTTTGTCGTAGGAAAGGTCGAAGACCTCAGCAGTTTTATAAAGAGTGCTCATCTCTATAGGCGCAAGGCCTTGCTCCAGCCTTTGATAGGTTCTTATACTGAGGCCAAGTTTATCGGCGATTTCTTGCTGAGTAATTTGCTTTCCCATTCGATAAATTCTTAGACGAATAAGTAAACGAGAAAGTTTATCAATAGGTTTAGATAATTCAGAAAAATTCATTTTTATTTTACATCACCTTTCATAAAGTAATAATTTGTCTGATTAAAATGGGGTTATCTTTATCTTTATTTAGCATCAGATTATAGCTTTTTACAGGTATAATCGTCTTGTCACTTTTAATCGCGCATTTAGAATGAAACCCCATGTAATCATCTTTGAGGCATACATCCCAAGCCTTTACTTGTTCGTTAAAATTATCCCATTTACTCATGGTCTTCCATTTACTCTCATTAAGTTGAGGGGCGATTTTAAGTAAACTTTCGTTAGCTACTGTAATAGAAGCATCTGCCACCATTAGTGCCGCTGGCGCTGCATGAAAAGAAGGTGATTCGAGAACTTTTAAGAGATTTGATTTTTTCTCATTAATAACAGGTTTGACTTCTTCGAAGCTTTTTTGATGGATATCACTATGAATATAGAATTTCTTATCAAAGTTAAAGAACTCAGAGTCTGTGCACTCGCTTACATTTATATTAGGATGGGTAAAATCGAGAAAAGAAAAATTATACTTGTCACAAAAGTGTATGACAGTGGCGGCATCGAGAGGCGATTGACCTGCTTCTAATCTTTGATAAGTACGAAGGCTAATCCCAAGTTGGTCAGCGACATCTTGCTGAGTTAGCAAGAGCCCTTGGCGAACAAGGCGTAGTTTCAAAGTTAATCTAGAAGTTGCATCCATGGTAATATTTTAGCAGCTTAGATGGAATTCTTTAATGTATTGAAAAGTTTAAATGTTCAAGATTTCTTGACCATAGAAATTATTGAAGCCTTTCAGTAAATAATTTATTGAGCTTGTCCGTGCTGCATTTATCCCAATAAGGTGTTCGGAAAACTTCCTCAAAGGAGCTATAATGAAGGGTGAGCACTTCAAAAGCAGTTGCTTGGCATTCGCTTGCTCCAAAACCAAGATGGGCGGCTTCGTGGATAAGGACTTGAGTTAAAATGGAAAACGGCTGTAGTAGTAATATTGGACAAATATTCACATTATAGCGATGCTACTTTGAATAGAGTTTGATGACATAGGCAAAAGTTTGACTATCACATCTACCAAAGTTTTTTCCTGACCGATCCCATGTAAATGTGATGTTTTGTAGACTTTTAAAGGTTCTCTCAATATTGCCTTGATAGAGAATGCCTGCTCGATAGGTATTGTCTGCGGCAAGTAGGGCAACGATTCTTTCGGCCTCTAAGCGTGCCTCTTCTAAGCGCTCCTCAAAATTAAAACTTTGCTTTTGAAAGTCTTGAGTGGGGTTTTCTGACTTATTAAACTTCTTCGTAAACTCTATTCCTAGAGCATTGTTTGATAATATGAAGCTCATTATGATGAGTTTTAAGAGTCTCTTAAACACGTCTTTAATCCTTAAGTTCAGCTAATAATAGTTTAGAACAGGCGTGTGATTAGAGAGCTTGAGTTGTAATAACTATAGCTCTGTATAAAGAGGAGACGCTTCTAATTAGTGGGTAAAGCTTCGTCCTGATTTCCCTCTGCCTTTTTATCCCCTCGGTCAATGGTGAGAAGTAGAGCTGGGAGAAAAAGAAGGTCCGTAAGTAACGCCAAGGCCAGAATCATCGAACAAAGAAGGCCAAAGTTTCTATTTGGTACAAAATCAGCAAAGATAAAAGCACCAAATCCCACGACTAAGAGAATCGTTGTCACAACCAGTGCCTTTCCAGTAACTAGAAATGTTTCTGTAATGGCATCTATGGGATTGAGACCATGGGAGCGGTATTGCTTATAGCTAGAAATAAAGTGAATCGTGTCATCAACAGCAATGCCAAGGCAAACCGTACTTACAATAGAGGTACCAATGTCGATGGGCTTATCAAGTAGTTCCATTAGAGCGCCACCAAAGATTAAGGGGATAACATTTGGTAGCATGGCCAAGATACTGATGAAAAAATCTCGATAGACAAGAAAGAGTAGGAGACTCACAAGGCATAAGGCCATGGCCATTGAACTAAAAAACGTTTCGACAACTTTTTGGTTCATAGAAAGGTAAATCGGGGCATTTCCACCCGCGGCCATATCTAATCCAAACTCCTTTGCTTTCTCAATGAGGTAATCTTTTTTAATTTCACTCTCTTTTGAAGAACCTATTTTCCAGGTAACTTTAATTCTTAAGAGGCGATTATCTAGAGTGAACTGGTTATTTAAATCCATCCCTTGGGGAAGACCTATTGTGTATAGGAAGAGAAGTTGGCCTACGGCCTCTGCAGAATCGGGAATACGGTATTCACTTTGTTTGCCTTGATGGAGAGTTTGATTCATCTTCTTTATGATCTCTCTCGCTGAGCGAACCCTTGTGATATCTTTATCGGTAACCATCCAGTTCATAAATTTATCAAGTCTATTTAAAAATTCAGGTTCTTTTATTCCTTCTGCTTTTCCAGAATCAACAACAAGCTCTATGCCTCTGAGACCATCAAGTTTTGTTCCTGTGAAGTCATAGGCTTGGCGAATGGGCACTGACTCATGAAAGTACTTCATTGGGTCTGAGTTGACCTCATTTCTTAAGGCAATGATAACGCTCAGGACACTAATGATGATGAAGGAAAAAATAATGAGATATCGTGCCTTTAAAATAAAATGGGCCATAAGGTATGAGCTGGCCCTACTTCTTTGCGAGTGGTTTTTTTTACCAATAAAGCGATAAAACTCAAAAGTCTTAACAGGATAAAGATCAAGTTTCTTTGAGGCGAGAGAGAGAAGCGGGCCAATGATAAGATAGGTAAATAGCCAGGCCATAAGGGTGCCGAAACAGCATAATATTCCAAGGTCTCTAATCGGAGCAATATCTGTATGGGTAATACTAGCGAAGCTTATTGCCGTTGAAAATGAGGTGAGGAGAGTTGGTTGGAAGTTCTTTATGAGGCTTAAGTGAATGGCCTCTTTTGAATGGTATTCTAGGCTTCGAAAGTAAAAGTAGCTCGTAAAAATATGAACAGCATCAGCAATACAAATAGCAAGTAAAACACCAGGTATCGCCGCTAGTAGGCTATTAAAGATGATTCCTATATGACCCATCATGCCGAAAGTTACGCCGATCGTTGTTCCAATGAGGCCTAGAGACAAAATAATCGTTGAGTAACTTCTAAATTGAATAAAAAGTAAGACAACAATAAAGAAGAACATAAAGGGAATGAGCTTAATATTGTCACTTCTACTTACTTCTCTAAAGGCATCATTTCCGGCAGCTGGTCCTGTAAGCAGAATTTTTAAATCACCTGTTTGATACTTTTTAATAATCTCCCTTGTTTGGGCAACGGCCTTGATGAAGTTTGGCTCTTTTCCTCCAAGGCCTGGAATGAGGTAAGCGTAAAGGATGGCATAGGTTGAATCTTTACTGAGAAAGAAGTCAGGAAGGACGTCATCAGCAAGCGCTTCAGATCTTAGGGCGTTTAATCTTTCTGAAGAGAGAAGCGACTTTTCATTAATTTCTTCAAGAAATGAGTTAATGATGATGTCATCACCCTCGGCCTTTATAATATTATAATTACTAAGGGACTCTACTCTAATGACATCTTTTACCAGCCACATCTCTTCGGTAACTTGTTGGATGACTTTGAGAACCTCATTATTAAAAACGCCTTCTGGGTGATAAAAGCCGAGACTAATGAAGGTGTCGCTTCCAAACTGCTGTTCAAAACGATTAAGTCTTTCAATTTGAGGATGGCCTTCATCAAACCATATTCGAGGAGACCATTTGCTCTGGATGGATAATACCCCTGGCAAGAAAATGAGAAGTGCAATTAAAAATAGTCCTAAGGCCTTATAAGGTTTGTTAACGATGAAAGTCGCCCATCTGTTGGCCAATTTCATTTCTTTGAATTTTTGAAGATGATCTTTAGGATTATCTTTAGGAGGATTATTAGGTGATTCTTTCATGATGCTCTTTTAAAATATTTTTCCTGGGGCAGTTTTTACTAAGACTGAACCTAGTGGCTTTAAATCAATCCAGGGGTTGCTAGAAGACCAGTTCTTAGTAGAATTATAGCTTTTGAGCAGGCAAAGGTCTGCTAGTAATTGGTGGACATTAGATGGACTCCAGTCATTCAGACCGAAACCCCAGGTACCAGGATATGGTTGTGAGTATTTAGGGTGGTTTCTTGCAATATGACCCATAGTAACGGGACCCTTTAATGCGCCACCTATAAGGGAGAAGTTAAGCCCTTGCCACATTGGCTCACTCTTTAAAGGGTACTGATTATTAGTAAGAACCCGTGCACGATCAGAAGTAATAAGAATCATAGTCTCATTAAACTGGCGATGAACCTTTAGCTCTTGAACAAAAACTTCAAGGCCTCGAATCAAGTCTCTATAGAAGTCTTGCAGTTCTGTCATAGATGCTTGGTCAATTTCAGATAGGCCCTCAAAGTATCGTGGGGCCTTTCCAAAAGAATTAATGACGGAGAGTTCTAAACCAATGTCCCCTTTTTTCTTTTCTCTTAAACACTGGTGCCAAGATGAAAAGGTTTTTAGGAGAGTAGGGTTCTGTTTAGCGGTTTGGTTGGCCCATTCTTTTGTGGCGTTAGAGGAAAACTTAACCTCATTTCTTCTTTGGTTTTCTTTACCAAGAAGCTGGGCGTAAGTATTGTCGAGTGCCTTTTCTTGACCTTGAAAATGAAAGCTTTGTTTGTTTTCTTTTAATTCTTTTAATAGTTTAGTTATTTCAGGACCTCGAAACCATTCCTTTCGGCATTGTTTGAGGTGAGGGCTTTGGCTTGTGAGCCCCCTAAACATCAGAAGATTATCCATCAGAGGGCTTACGTTCCCCTGTTTATCTTTCCAAACGTTGGGGACTTCCATTCTTGTGTCATTTTTTGATATTTTTGTTTGTTCAAAAGGAGGGTTAAAGCTCTTAAGGTGTGAATAGGGATCGATCCATAGATCAAATGGCGTTCTTAGAGGAGCACCCTCTAAGTGGAGCCAAAAGACTTGATAGGGTTTATTGGGGTAATCCATCTGACAGCCAACGAGGCCTGAAATACTCGTCAAAAAACTTTGTCTTAAGAATTGCCGTCTATTTAAAGGATTCATTTCTTCAAATCCTTTGGAGCATTACTGATGAGATCTTGAATTAATTTGAGACCATCTTGATGTTCCTGATACTTGGTGGCCAATTTGACCTTTAGTTCACTTTGAATATCTTTTTCAAAAAGATAGTGATAATATTTTTGTACTTGGCATTGATAAAATTCTGGTCTCTGGGCCAATAGGCGCCCGAGTTGATTAAAGCCCACAAATCTTTCTTCTTCATAGTATCCAACGGGGTAAGAGAAAGAAAAGGATTCCTTCTTGCCATTAGGGTCTTGAGGGGCTTGCCATACTTCTTTAGAATAAGATGTTTCAAAGTTTGCGGGAATAAGTACCTGGGGGTTGTCCTTACTACACTTAGAGTTGCTGGCGCTATTAAGATAAGTAAGGTGACGTAAACCTGAAGCAAAGTGGTCCAAGGGAGTATGGCAACCTAAACACTTTTGTTCACTCGTTATTGGATGAATCCATTTATTAGCGGCGTCAATCTTAACGCTCGTTACGCTTTCGTTAGGCTCTTTACAAAGAATTCCATTAAATATGCCCAAAGCGAGTTTACGTGGCAGATTAGTCCTACCGTCAGTTTGATAAAGCTTTGTATTAAATGCTTGATTGGGAGCATAGTGAATCAGATAACTTGGACTTCCAATGAGACCACCACCTAAATGGTTATAGAGCTTAAACTTTTTTCTCTCACGGCTTTTGTCCCAACTACTATTTGTTTGGGACCAATTAATTGGAGCGACCTTTTCAAACTGTACCTGACCTTTATAAAGAAAGCCGACGAGTTGTGAATCGCCCACAAGATCTAAGGGTTCTTTGAGACCCAACATGCTCTGATATTCTTCGCCTGAAATAGAGCTTCTCTCTGACTTTTTTGGATTTTCCCCCTGGCGTATACTTCTGAGGTCTCCAAATGCGGTAATCGCCATACTGACCTTGCGATCGCGCTGAAAAAGAGCGCGGGTTAGATGGTAGGCCGGCGTTTTAGGGTCAAAAACCTCATCATGAAATGGATCTTGGCATTGAGGTGCTTTGTCATAATCAGTTGGCATCAACCAGTTTTGGTGAAACTTCACAAAAGATTTAAGAATAAGCGAGGCGAGGGGGGTACGGTCTAATAAAATACCGCTCGTTTTTAACTGAGCATGCTCAAGTAGCGATAGACAGCTGCTTGCTTTTTTTAGGGCCTTTAACTTTTTTAAATATTCTCCATCACTGGCGTTCTCTTCTTTAACTGCCTCTTCTTCATCAATAAGGTTTTGAAGAAGCTTGCCTCCAAGAAAAATACTTTGGCACCTCTCAAAAAGAGCGGTGGAATCTGCAAAGGACAGGTTTGAGGCCAATAAACAAAGGATAAATATCCAAGACTTTTTCATAAGCGTTATATTAAGAAAATCAAAGGAATACGTCACAATTTTTTTGCCCGACTTGTTTTGTCGGGATTTGTTGTCAGAGTCTAGGGCTGAATCTAAAATTCAATTATGGAAAAATTCTCACAAAAGAGTCCATGGCAACAATTTTGGTATGACCCCAAGAAACGGGGTTATTTTTTTCAATTCCTCGTTTTCTTTGCCATATTTGGGTTAGGCACTGTTTTGGTGACAAACACCCAAGAAAACTTGGCCCGCCAAAGTATAGCCTCTGGCTTTAGTTTCCTTGGGCAAGAGGCAGGTTTCGAAATTTCTGAATCGAGCATTGAATACTGGGCCGATGACTCCTATCAGTTGGCACTATTCGTTGGCATTCTCAATACTTTTAAGGTCGCCATCATTGGTAACTTCTTGGCCATTATATTAGGTATTTTCGTAGGTATATTTAGACTCTCGCCAAATTGGCTTTTAAGCAAACTTAGTGAAAGCTATATTGAATTGGCGAGAAATATCCCCCTGCTGTTGCAGCTCTTTTTTTGGTACGCAGTTTTTACTGAAATCTTTCCTGATGTTAAAGAATCCCTTAATCCAATTCCTGGAGTTTTTATCTCTCAAAGGGGCTTTTTCTTTCCTATTTTTAAAGAGCATTTTATATGGAAATGGGTTTGGATGACCTTTATTGGCGGAGGGCTACTAACTTATGGCACATCATTATTTTTAAATAAATTACGAGAGAAAACAGGAGAAAAAAAATCGTTATTACCTTTTGGTCTTCTTTTTCTCTTTGTTGTACCTATATTGATTTGGTTTTTTGGAGGAGCTCCTCATGAGTTGGATATTCCCCAGCTAGGCGGGTTCAATTTCTCTGGTGGTATGACCCTAACCCCCGAGTTTGTCGCCTTAATGCTAGGTCTTGTAATATATGCAGGTGCGTTTAATGGTGAAATTGTTAGGGCAGGGATTGAGTCTGTCTCCCGTGGGCAATGGGAGGCCTCACAAGCTTTGGGTCTCAGTCGCTGGCAAACGCTTAGACTAGTCGTTTTACCACAAAGTTTAAGAGTTATTATTCCTCCGATGACTTCTCAGGTTTTAAACCTCATTAAAAATAGCTCCCTCGCTGTAGGAATAGGTTACCCAGACTTCGTGGCCGTTGCTAATACAACGATGAATCAAACCGGTCAGGCAATTGAAGCAGTTATTCTTATTATGGGCGTTTATTTGTTTTTCAGCCTTAGCACTTCTTTTGTCATGAATCGTTATAACCGAAGCCAACAGCTTAAGGAGCGCGGAGCTTGAATTTAAAGTACACAAAAAATCCAGAAAAACGTAGTCTTCCCTTAATGCAAGGCCTTGCTGTTTGGATGAAGAAAAACCTTTTTTCAACGCCCTTAAACTCGGCCATTAGTCTCGTTCTTTTAGGACTTCTCTTTAAAGCTTTAGGCCCATTATTTTATTGGCTCGTCGTCAATTCTACATGGGAGGGGACAGCTCAAACCTGTCGACATAACGATGGCGCATGCCTTGTTTTTATTAAGGAAAAATTTGTTTTTATTCTATTTGGTTTCTATCCTCGAGAGCTTTTGTGGCGTCCTGTTGTTGCGATTTCCCTTTTTATTGGACTATGCCTATATAGCCGAGATGTTAAAAGATGGAATAAATTATTATTATGGCGTTGGTTAAAGCTTATTCTCTTATGCGCTTTTTTGTTAAAAGGCGGACTATTTGGTTTTGAAGCGGTAAGTATGGATCGCTGGGGTGGGCTTCCCTTAACACTTATCCTCGCCTTCATAGGTCTTATATTTTCTTACCCAATTGGTATTCTTTTGGCCTTAGCACGAACAGGTTCTTTGCCATTAATCAAAGCTTTAAGCGTCAGTTATATTGAGCTAATAAGGGGTGTTCCCATGATTAGCTTATTATTCATGGCCAGCGTAATGTTTCCTCTTTTTATGCCAGATGGAATTGTCCTACCAAAGTTACTAAGGGCGCAAATTGCCATTATTATGTTTATGTCAGCCTATATGGCAGAGGTTGTGAGGGGAGGTCTGGCAGCGGTTGATAAGGGTCAGTACGAAGCAGCTGATGCTCTTGGGCTAATGTATTGGCAAAAAATGCTTAAGGTCATTCTTCCGCAGGCCTTAAAAATTGTCATCCCTCCGACAGTAAATACTGCTATTGGTATGTTTAAAGATACTTCTTTGGTCGTTATTATCGCTTTAAGTGATCTTCTGATGACAACCAAAACATCGCTTAAAGACCCCAAATGGTTGGGCTTTTCTGTCGAAGCGTATCTCTTTGCTGCTTTAATTTATTTTATCTTTTGTTTTTCCATGTCTCGCTACTCAAAGCGGTTGGAACAAGTTTTCTCCTATGGTGGTCGTTCATGAGTAAAGAACCTATGATCAAATTAACTGATATGAATAAATGGTTTGATGATTTTCATGTCTTAAAAAATATAAACCTAGATGTATTTGAAGGTGAAAAAATTGTTATCTGTGGACCTTCAGGGAGCGGGAAATCTACTCTCATTCGTTGTTTGAATCAACTCGAAGCCCATCAAAACGGTAAAGTCGTTATTGATGGAATTGTCCTCAATGGTAATTTAAAAAACCTTCAAAATGTAAGAAAAGAAGTGGGCATGGTTTTTCAACACTTCAATCTCTTTCCGCATCTCTCGATTCTAGAAAATTTAACACTCGCCCCACAGTGGGTTCATAAATTACCAAAAGAAGAAGCCGAGTCCTATGCAATGGATCTTCTAAAAAGAGTGGCAATTTCGGATCAGGCCCATAAGTATCCAGGACAATTAAGTGGTGGACAACAGCAACGAGTGGCCATCGCCCGCAGCCTTTGTATGAAACCAAAAATTATGCTCTTTGATGAGCCAACTTCTGCACTCGATCCTGAAATGGTCAAAGAAGTACTCGATGTGATGGTTGATCTTACCAAAGAAGGCATGACGATGTTGTGTGTGACTCATGAGATGGGCTTTGCAAAGCAAGTGGCCGATAGAGTGATATTTATGGATGAAGGACAAATTGTTGAAGAAGCGGACCCTGAAACTTTTTTTTCTAACCCTAAGCATCCGCGTTCTCAAGAGTTTTTGGCACAAATTCTATATTAGGAAACTTTATGAAACTAATCTTTTTGTTTTTATTTTCTACAACACTCTATGGTGAACCAACGCGTATCTATTTTGATGTGGCGAAAGGGGAACTTTCCAAACAAGACTTACAAAGCCCATTACTTCAAGGCACCATTGAGGCCAAGGATGTGGTTATTGACTTAGGTGCAGAGAAACTGGAGTTTGAAAATCCAGGTCAAAAAAATATAAGCGCAGAG
The DNA here is from genome assembly GCA_017858255.1 of Bacteriovoracaceae bacterium. Lineage (GTDB taxonomy): Bacteria > Bdellovibrionota > Bacteriovoracia > Bacteriovoracales > Bacteriovoracaceae. Next base: position 16,619 of record JAFMBV010000019.1, on the reverse strand, counting down.
ATAGAATGGAATGAAAGTAACTTTAGGCTTTCTTTAAAGAAGGAGGGTTTAAAGTTTTCCCTTCCGGTGGCAAAGGGTTTTGGAGTAACTGGTGTCGAATCAGTAAGCTTGAGCGAAGCAAAAGTTGAGCTCGATAAGAGCGGAATATCTATGAAAGGGGACTTTCTTTCTTTTCAACATCGTGAATTTTATGCTTCATTCAAAAAAGCACATATCTTTTGTCCTACTCATGGGGTTTTTACGAGTGAAATTGATTCTGCTTGCTTAAATGAGTCTCAAGCAAATGTTGGCATTATTAGCTTTCGAAAAAGAGCTCTAGATGCTGACTTCATGGATGCTCGCTCTCTTATTAATGAAGATCGCTTCACTCTTATGGCCCATAAGGCCCAATTTAATGATAATAATGAGACAACCCGAGTGGATAATTTTCAAATTAATTGTTTCAAGCTAGAAAATGGCTCTCTTCAGGTCGACCCTTACACCCTTCTTCAAGGGTGCTTATTTGATGGGAAAGTGAATATACACAACATGAATATTTCTCATGCAATGAATGATGTCATGGAAGAGGTATGGCCCGAATTCATTAAAAAACGTCCTGATTTAAAAAATCAAAAATCTCTCATCGATCTAGATAATTTAAAAGACATTCACTTGCTATTAGAAGAGGGAAAGCTTTTGTTAACGGCCAAGGTTAAGGCGATTTTTTGGGTAAAGATAAAGCTTGTTGGTGATGTTATACTCGATATTAAAAACAGCGAGCTTCTATTTAAAGTGAAGAGGGCGACAATCTGGGGTATTCCAACTGGAAAGTTGGCGTATCGGCTAATAGAGAAGTTCGGGCGTAGTGATTATATTGAAATTCGAGGGGACCTTATCGTATTTAAGATTTAATAACTTCTCTCCAGAATCTAAAAAACAGCACCTTAAACCACCCCGAACCCATTATATTTACGGCCATTGTAGTAGTATTGAGATTCTACGTGTATACCATATTCGGTATCTGTTAGTTGTGGGTCACGTCATCAAAATCTGTTCAGGCTTAAAGACTAAATACCAAAAGACTACATAGAGGAGCATAGAGTGATTCAAATAGGTAAAGTTAATCAAATGATAGTATCCGGTGAATCTGCTTCAGGTTGCTACCTTCGCTTGCAACCTCAAGAAGGAGAGGAACATACAGATCAAAGGGAAGTTTTTATGCCATCTTCCTTTTCTCCTCTTAGAGTAAATGCCGGGCAAGAAATTGATGTTTTTGTGTATTTAGATACCCAAGGGAAATTAGTCGCCACTTCTGAGATGCCGTTTGCTGAAGTAGGCGAATATGCTTATATGAGGGCAATTGATGTTGAAGAGTTTGGTGCTTTCTTTGATTGGGGAATAGACAAAGATTTATTGGTTCCAGGCAATGAGCAAAAAGTACGGGTTAAGAAATTTGAAGACTATTTAGTTAGAGTTTGTCTCGAAGATGGAACTAATCGAGTTTTTGGGACCACTAAACTTGGTAAATATATTGAAAGCTCAGTCTTTGATTTCGAGGAAAAGGATACCGTTCAGATAGTTCCTGTTCAAAAAACAGATCTCGGACATAAAGTGATTATTAACAGAAAATTCATTGGAATGATTTACGACAGTGAAACATTTAAGTCCGTAACTTTAGATGAGACTTATGATGCCATTGTTAAGAAAATTCGTGAGGATGGGTTGGTGGATGTCTCCCTTCATACTCAAGGAATTCAAAACCTAGAGGATTCAAAAGAGCGAGTTCTTTCGTTTTTAGAGAAGTGTGGTGGAGTATCGCCATTGAATGATAAGAGTTCTCCAGAAGAAATTCAAAAACAACTTGGAATGAGTAAGAAAACTTTTAAATCAGCAATTGGCATGCTTTTTAAAGAGAGAAAAATAGAGATTTTAAGAAGTGACTCAGAGAAAGGTATAAAACTAATCAAATAGTGGTAGAGGCCTTTTCTTTAATCTAGTAAAGACAGCTCTCAAAAAAGTTAGATAAATTGGCACCTCTTAAAGAGAGGTGCCCTTAAATCTGAAGTAACTTTAAAGATTATCTATAAATTTGAAATCAACGACGCCAATAGGAACCCCTAGGAATTTCTTTACGAGTATGTGAACTCTCTTAACTCTATCCTGAGAGGTATGGTTGACTTCCCATAGGTCACCGAGGCGATCGATAAGTACTTTCTCAAAAGTGTGTTTTCCTGTAAGGATATTTTTAGGCACTCTTATATTAAGTTCTCCACCATTATGGTCAGAAAAATTTTCTCCCCATACTTTTACGAATTTCTTAGGTAATCCCTTTTTAAAGACAGTCCCATTTTGGATATCTTTAACAGTAAATGTATCGCTGTTACCTGGGTCTTTAGGATCTTGAGGATGAACGAGTTTCCATTCATAATAGTCGATGTCTCCGTTTTCTTTATAGTTTGCAAAGATCTCCCCATAGGATTCGCTAATATCCACGGTGAAGTGAAGAATCTTTACTGCACCAGCAAAAGTCGAGAGAGTGAAAAAGAGTCCGAGTGTAGCGCTCAGGTATTTTAGTCGTAACATATTTCTTCCTTGAATTTAAATTTACAAGGAAACATATCAAGCTTGGTCATGTCCTTCATCTAAAATCTTCTGTCACATTTACCCACTGGCTTAGATAAATGCTTTAAGGGATAATTAGGCATGCGTTATGTAGGACTTATTGTCATTACTTTGCTTTCTTTTCGAGTTCTTGGTGGTCCTTGTGCCCACACAGGGCAGGAGTTTAATTGTGTCAGGTTCGTGAAGAATTATGATGCTGACACTATAACCGTCGATATTCCCGGCCTTCATCCCTTAATCGGCAAGAGTATGAATATCAGAGTGAAGGGCGTTGATACGCCTGAAATTCGCACCAAAGATAAGTGTGAAAAGGAAAAAGGCCGTCATGCTAAGAAGCTGGTTACAAACCTTCTAAAAAAAGCAAAGAGGATTGATCTTAAAAACATTGAACGTGGTAAATATTTTCGAATCGTTGCAGACGTGTTCTTTGACGGTAAGGACCTCACTCATTACTTGGTAAAAAATGGTTTAGGTTATCCTTATGATGGAGGCACCAAGCAGAAGGTGGATTGGTGTCGCAGTTTAAAAAGCTTGGCGAGGGAATTCCAAGCTCTTCAAGACTCTAAAGGCCGCAAAACGGCAGCAGAAAACCCATAACGTTTTCTAGCTAAGTAACCAAAAAGATGGTTAATAAAAAATATGAAGAGACTAGCTTTCCTTTTATTTGTCATTCCCTTTAAAGTCTTTTCTCAAGATTGCCCAACTCATTTTCGTGAAATATATAGAACCATAGATAATGAAGGAATCGAATTAACCACCTGCTGGGATGGACATTCATTTCAGTTAGGAGTTGCTGGCAAAAGTTGGCAATCATTCCCTGTACTTGTTCTTGAAGGCAAGCTAACGGTACTAGATGCTTTAAAACCCATGGTTGGTAACGAAAAGCTAAGAGAAGAATTTTTACCTATATATGATAGGGCCTTAAATGAATATGCGAGTGGTCTTAATACTCGAATCACAAAAACACTCGTTAGTGATCAAGTAGAAACAATAGCTTTATTAAATAACCAATTAATGGGGATCGATTCACCTTGTCCTATTGTTAGTAATCTCTTTCCCTATTCCCTTGATTTATTAGAGGGAAAATCTTCTCAGGTTAAGTGCAATATTAGGATTTCAAGTCTTTCCCCTGATTTTATAAAAAGCATTGATCCACTTCAACTTGGTACAGGGCAAAGAACATTAGAGAGGGTTATACAAGAAAACCCCGACGCTGAATTTACCTTAAGGTCCAGAGTCTCATTTGATCAAGAGGGAAGGCCTCGCACTATATCAGGAGATGAAAGGATTCCCCTGAGTGACTTTCTTCACTTTGACCTCATCATCACAACAAAAAAAGGCCAAAGTTTGGCCATTGGTCATTGTCTTGACCAAAAGGAAGTTTTACTTGGCTTAGATTCTCAAAGTAACTCTGAAGATAATCAGGTGATATATGAAGATGAAAGCGAAGTCCCTTTTTCGGCAAAGTTGGTAGGGAATTGGCGCATGCCCTTTAGCGTTGATATGGGTTCTGATTACACCCTCAACAAAAATGGTGAACGAGTAAAATCATTTGATTTGGGGTTAAATACTGGACTTCTTTATCAAAAAGAATTTAATGGAGGGGGATCCCTCACAATTTCTCCAAAAATAGGAATACCAATACTAGACGACTTCAATTCCGGTTCTCAAATTTTGAAAGGGGAAGGCTTTGGTAATGCAATACCTAATTCGATTACTCTTAGTATCCAAATAAAAATGTAACCTTTTATCCTGAGTCATTCTTTGTCATAATGGTACAAAGGAGAGTTTGTGGAATTTGTTACGATTGGTTTAATTGTCTTAAATATTTTCTTAGTGGCCTTTTTACTATTAAGAAATAGAGGCAATGGAGATGTAGAGCATCAAGTTCTAAAGACAATTGTCGATTATCAAGACCGTCAAAAACATTACCAATCTCAGGAGTTTCAAAATCTTAGAGAAACAATGGAAAAGAGGTTAGGGGATGGGCTTGATAAGTCACGTGAAACCCTTTCGCAAGTTTTAGAAAGGCTTGTTAAAGTTGATTCTGCCCAAAGACAAATCTCAACCTTAAGCGAAAATGTGGTGATGCTCCAAAATGTTCTTACTGATAAGAAAACACGAGGTATCTTTGGTGAGGTTCAACTCAAGCAAATTCTTGTCAATGTTTTTGGTGAGTCTATGGACCACGTTTTTCAGCTTCAAGCAACAATGACTAATGGGAAAATTGCGGATGCGATCTTAAAGATGCCTGAGCCTCTTGGGATTGTGGCCGTAGATGCTAAGTTTCCACTTGAAAACTATCGTCGTATGGTTGATGGCACTAGCGATGATTTCACTCGTCAGGGAGCAGCGAAAGAGTTTTCTAAGAACTTAAAAAAGCACATAGATGATATTAGTTCAAAATATATTATTGCTAATGAAACTTCAGATCAGGCCATTTTATTTCTCCCAGCAGAGGCCATCTTTTCCGAGGTTCATGCTCATCACGGAGAAATCGTAGAATATGCGGCAAGCAAGAAAGTATGGCTCACTTCTCCTACAACCCTAATGGCCATTTTAAGTACCGTGCAAGCTGTCTTGATAAATATAGAGAGGAATAGTCATATTGATGAGATTCATGAAGAGATCAACAAACTAGGTGTTGATTTTGAGCGATACGAAGAACGCTGGGATGATTTAGTGAAGCATTTAGGAACCATTCAAAAGGATGTGGATCGCCTAAATATTTCAAATAAAAAGCTTTCTGAGCGTTTCAAAAAAATAATTAGGCTATGAAAAAAGACCGCCTTTCGACGGTCAATCATTAGAATTGTGGTTTTACGATTGTAAGTCCTCGACCAGTACTTGTTCGGGTATTGCCAACTTGATAATTAAATGGCGAAACAATCATTAACGATTCTTTTCCAAATCCCTTTGTCAGATCAATTGTTTTAGCGCCCATTGCTGGTAGCTCAATTGAAGCGGGAATATTTCGGTACGCCTGCTCTTCTTCTTGAGGTGAAACAGTGAACCATTCTTTTTGAAGGCCATCTTCATACTCAACTCCGCCTTCACTAAAAACAGTTATTTTCATGTTTATACGGCCGTCTTTAGTAAGGGCGAGCTTCGAAGGATCAATTTCCATAATCGCCAAATGAGAATTTGCGTAGGTAACCATACTTAATACATCTTGAATGGCGGGTACGTAAGTGAGTTCTACTTCTGACGTTCCACTACTTGCCATTACTGATTGCTCATAACTTTGGCGTAGCTCTACTGCTTTTGGGAAATCTAAGAGAACAGAGTAAAAACCTTCGGGAACGATATCACTCAGACCTGATAGGTAATTTTGGGGAAGCCCACCAATTTCCTGCTCAGCGACTTTATCACCATCTTGATCAATAAGAATTGATAACTCACATGCCTGCCAATTACTGACAGCACTGAATAGCTTTATCGCCACTTGCATGACTGTTTTACCATCACTCTTAACCATACGGTAACCAGCGGCCTGTAGATCACATGAGCGAGATAGAATTAAGGAGTCTGCACCAGCAGAAGGCTTACGATCATCTTCACCCAGTAGGTTGAAGATTTCAGCGATACCGGAGTTCTTACTTTCATTCGTTAGTTTTAGTTCGGTAAGAGCATCAAAGGAATCCTCTGAATGTGATGCAAAAACATTGAGCTCTTTGGCCTCAATTCTAGAGAGTCTCTTTGAAACACCAAGAATCGGAAGGCTCGCTACTTTATGAGGTCCCTCATTAATAACAAGAAATCCCTCATGAAACTCTAAGGCCACATCTTTGCTTGCTTCAAGTTTAATTTTAAAAGAGACAAACTCTTCACTGTTAGCGGCAACAGTAAATACTTTCTGCTCAACCTGAATGTTCTTTTCTCCTAAGAAGTTGAGAACAAAAGTACGGTCGCGATCGCTTGTATTTTTAACAAGAACGCTTTTCTTGAGGGTCTTAGTATCCTCAAGTTGAAATTCCCCTAAGCTTATAGATGCTGGTGTAACAAAGGTGTCCGTCGTTAGAGCTGCGTAGACATCAACAAGTCCTGCTCCTTGAAGGGTGACACTATATTTTTGACCAGTCTCATCTTTCATTATTTTTGCTGTGTTCATAACAACAGCTTTGTATTCATCATGACCAATTTTGGGAAACTTCTGCTTAACGAGTGCCATTACACCGGCCATATGAGGAGCTGACATTGAAGTACCATTCAATGCTACACCCTGGCTTCCTGAGCCCATAGAGGCACTAATAATTTGGTAACCAGGAGCTACTATTTCAGGCTTCAAAAGACCATCTTCACTGCGGGGACCTTGAGAAGAGAATGATGTTAATGTATCTATGATTTCGCTTTTTTCGATGAGGTCTGTTGAAGCAAAGTTCATGCCAACATCACCATTTTCCAAAGCTGCTTTTAATGAAGTACCCATATCGAGGGTAATCATGACCGCTGGAATATTGGCCGTACCTTCACCACCCATAACAAAGGCATCACCAGGCTGGTTATTGGCCACAACCGCTGCAATGGCCCCGGCCTCTTCTGCTCGGTTAACTTTTTCAACAAAAGATACGCTTCCTCTATCAATAAAAGCGATATTACCATTTAGCTTTGCCTTCGTTTCATCGTCGAAGTCCGTAGCTGCTTCTCCAACGAAAATGATTTTTCCTTGAACAGGAGTATCGCTAATTTTTGGAGTAAAGTTTGCTTCCACTCTTTGGGCCAAAAGCTTAGGGTTTGTTGTTGTTTCGAATGAAACTGAATCAAACTTCCAATTCTTATCCATAGCATCGACAGAAGCTCCAACGCTTATCGATTCTTCTGCTGTTCCAGGTGCACCCACTATATAGGGAGTAGGTCCACTATTTCCTGCCGAAATCGCTGTTAACACTCCGGCCTTAGCAAGGTTTTTAATAGCAAGTGAATAAAGAATAAATGGTTTTCCGAAATTTCCACCAAGGGAGAGGTTAAGAACATCTAGGCGATCGCTTGGATCAAGGTCACCATTAGGGTCCATCGACCACTCCATGGCAGCGATAACAACCGTATCAGATGTTCCACCGTTATTTCCAAAAACCTTTAAGGCGTAGATTTCTGCATCTGGGGCCACTCCATCATAAGTATTAACACCATCGCCAATGCCTGCGACAGATCCTGCCACGTGAGTACCATGGCCACCTTCATCAATTGGGTTTACATCTGGACGAGGTATACGCCAATCAGGAAAAGCTGCACCAGGAGAGTAGTCGGTGCCCGCAAAGTCATAACCACCAACAACTTTTAGGTTCGGAAAAAGTGGAGTTGCAACTTCTTTATCCATTTGCTCGTAGGCCTGAACATCTCCAGGTCCACCAAGCATTGAGTGGGTATAGTCGACGCCAGTATCAATAATACCGACTTTGATTCCAGCACCGGTGATACTTAATTCTTCATAGACCTTTACTGCACCAATATGACTAACACTTGTTGTTTTAAATTTGTTGGCTTCCTTAACTAGTTTGTTGATGAGCTCTTCTTTAAATTGAGGAACCACTGGACGATTAAAAAGAGTTTCGGTCTCTAACTTAGCGACTGTTCCTAGGTTACCCACCTGGTCATAAAGTTCTGAAGGAACAGAAAGGGCCAAGGCATTAACTGTAAACTTATAAGAAAAGAGAAGTTTAACATTTGGAGATAGGGCACGTGCCTTTTCTAATGTTTCTTTTTGTTCACTTAGGACATTGGCCTTGGCATCTTCGCTTATAACAAGGTTACCTTGCTCATCCTTAGTAGCACTTTCAATAAGTGAAGGACCTTTCAATTTGATGAGGACTACGTAATTTGTAATATTGGTTGGGCGATCAGAAAAAAGATCACTGCTTATAAGTGATAGTTCTGATTTCGCTGCATTTTTATTTGAACATGCATTAAAAAATAACACTGCAGTAATGGCCGCTAGACTTAAAAACTTATTCTTTGTTTCCATGAATTGTTCTCCCCGAACCTCTTCCTTTAAAGAAGATAGGGGATAATAGAAAGGTGGAGTTAAAAGATCAATTAATGAATGGTTATAGCCGGTATAACAAAAACTTACAGCACGGTGCATACTAAAAGTGCTGTAAGTTCTTGAATTTTAATTAAGATTCGGTCTTTCTTTTTGAATATAAGCCACTGCGTTATGACTATGTAAGGATTCCCAGTGCTCAATTTGTACATTCCAATCGAGAATGCGATTTTCTCCATCCAAAGCACGACTTAAACGCCTAGCGACATGTTCAACAAAGATTGGGTTTTCACCGTTTAGTATGGCAAAAGCTTGTTCATCAAGTCTTTTAACTAAGCTTTGAGTTTCCGTTGGTAGGGCCTCTCTTAGAAGAGCGATAAGTTCTTCTATAGATAGTCCTTCTTCAACTTTATAAAGAATTTGAGTTTTGGCATTTGATCTTTGCGAGTGGGCCGTCGCAATGCCATTACCTTCGACTGTTTTCCCGGATCGGTAATCTTCTTCATATTGCTTGGCCATAGAGAGAGAGCACGGACATGTTGAGCTATATTCATAGTTCACAGTTAAGCTCATCACGACTTCGCCAAGATGATTTTCTGTTCCTTTTAATTCGCAATTGTAATATTGCCAGCCCCAGTTCTCACTTTTTAGTGAGGTTTGTTTGGTGGCATACTTAAAAGAAAGATTTAGCTCTGCAGATGGTATTAATTTTTCAGTGTCATAATCTCTTAAATCGCTTCTAAAACGGCGTAAAACCCTTTTAAAAAAGAGGTTATCAACAGGACTTTTACTGGCCTCATCCTGGAGGACTTGGCAAAAGCGACTCATGTTAACACCAGTTTTATCTGCATCTAGGCTAACAAACATTGAGGCTTCAGTGTCATGGTTCATGACTGTGCCATCATCGTGTTTATAATTTAATGGAACACGAAATCTCTGAATTCCTACGCGCGGAATGGCAACACCATGAGTGTTCGGAAGTTTTTGAAAATCGTTTAAACCTGATTCGTCTTTGACTGCACAATTTATAATATCTTTGTAGTCACCCTTTACCTCTTTGGCATTGATGACTTCAGTATTGTGGCTATACTCAGTTCGCTTTAGCATGAGGGCTCCTTTGCTCTCCGTCTAAGTGACTGTCTAGTAAAAATAGGCTATTTTTAACCGTATTTAATGGACTCACTCTGTTATATTGGGTTAAGTTAATTAACGCAAGAACTTATGCGTAGACATCAGCTCGCTCTGCCTTTAAGTAGGGGATATTTATGAAAATTTCTTTGTTTTATAAAAATGTAACAGTACTAGATTATGCCTACCTAGACGACCATCAAGGAATTGTTGGTGATGCTCTTAAAGTGCACGTAGAGTTCATTGGAAAGACGGATAGAGAGGGAGTCGTTTACGACTTCAGCTATGCAAAGAAGAAGGTTAAAGAAATTATCGATCGTGATTGTGACCATCGTTTGGTTGTACCAAAAGGTGTAGTCGAAGAGGTTGGAGGTGATCGTTTTCAACTAAACTTTCAATATGGCCTTAGTGATATGCCGCTTACTTATGATTGTCCTAAAGAAGGGATTTGTGAGCTACCTTTTCACCATGTGAATAAGGAATCAATAGCGACTTATTTAGAAACAATAATTCTAGAAGAAATGCCAGAAACTGTTTCTGCCATTAGAATAACTCTGGAAGATGAGACTATGCCCGAAGGAAAACCAACTTTTCATTATACGCATGGTTTGAAGGAACATTATGGTAATTGTCAGCGACTATTTCATGGTCACAAAAATACCGTAGATGTTTTTGTTAATGGACAAGAAAGGCGTGACCTTGAAGAGTATCTTTCAACCGAACTTTTTAAAGGAAGTATTCATTTTTGTAAGTGGGAAAATGTAACTAACCAAGAAGAAATTATTAAAGTGACTGGAGCAGAATTACCTCACGGTCGTTACCCTAGCGTTCCTCAAGTTAAAATTTCCTATGAAGCTAACCAAGGCCATTTCTCAGGTAGCTTACCTGGAAATGAAGTCTATTTTATGACAGAAGAATCTACTGTCGAGAACCTTTCTATGCTTTTTGCTCGTCTTATTAAGGACAAAGTTGGTGCATCTCAAAGTGTGATGGTTCGTGCCTATGAAGGTGTCGCCAAGGGTGCAATTTCAAACCTGTAGACTTTTAGTCCTTTGCGAATATTTGATCTAAATTTTTGAAGGTTTTGAACTCTAGTGCTAGACCATTCGGATCTATGAAGAAAAAGGTGCCCTGTTCACCTGGAAGGCCCTCAAATCTTATATAAGGTTTAATCTTAAATTCTATACCTTGTGATTCAAGCTTCTTTGAAAGTTCAAGCCATTGCTCTTTCTCCAATACAACACCAAAGTGGGGAACTGGGACATCATGTTTATCCACGTCATTGTAATGAAGAGGTGACCCTTGTGGTGCCAAATGAAAAACAACTTGATGGCCAAAGAAATCAATATCAACCCAGGTTTTACTTTGCCGTCCTAAGGGAAGGCCTAATCCAGAGTGGTAAAAGTCTATCGCCTTTTGGATATCCTTTACGGGAAGTGCTAGATGGAAAGGGGATAGTGTAGACATGTTAAGCTCCATAAAAAAAGGCCTCCGTAAGAAGGCCCTTTCCTAATAATTAGCAATACTGATTATGCAGCGTCTTTATCTTCTGTTTCAGCAGCAGGTGTTTCTGGTGCAGCTTCGGCCGCAACTGGTGCTTCCTCTACTGGCTGAACCCTGATGTGTGCACATGTCACAACTGCTTGGGCCTCATCTTGATGATACCATTTACATCCTGATGGAGGAGTAAGGTCAGCGACAGTGATCTTTTCACCTACTTGTAGGGCAGATACATCAACTTCCACATATTCTGGCATGTTGTCTGGTTTCCCTTCAAGAGAGATAGAATCAAGTTGTAGTGAAACCATTCCTCCCTCTTTTTCTCCAGGAGCTGAGCCGACTGTTCTGACTGGAATATCAATGTGAGTCACTTCATTCTTACCAACGAGGTGAAATGAAATGTGAACAATTCTATGGCTTACAGGCTCATACTGTAATTCATCAATTGAGGCCTTATATTTTTGGCCATTCCAATTAACATCAAACATTGAACCTCTATGCCAACTTTTTGATTGCTTAGTGCTTACAAAGCATGGGCCGGGGTCAATTGAGCGGCCATGTACAGCAGCGGGAACAAGCCCTTTAGAGAAATAGTGGGCCCTTGTTTTACTATTTAATCGCGTTTCTTCACGTGGGGTGAGCTGAAGCTCCATGAGTACCTCCTTGTATTCCATAGAAGACGGAATATTACCTTATCTATGTTAACAAGGGATTGGGCTTTTCGTGCAGTGGGCAATAAGGTTCTGTACCTGAGTTGGGATGGGGGATTTATAGAAAACTTTTAGAGATAATCGGCAAGATTTACCCCTTAAAAAATAAAAAGGGCTTCCTGTTGGAAGCCCCTCTTATATTCAAGATCTATTTATTAAGAAATTAGAATAAGTTGATTGTCGCTGAGATAGATACGTTAGTGAAACCAGCTTCTAACTCATCAGGAACAAATTGAATATTTGGGTAAATCCAAACATTTCTTGAAGCAACAATACCAAGACCAATTGATTGGTACTCGTAAGTTCTTCTAAAAGCAGTTGCGCTATCAAGGCCAGTGTTTGTGTAGTTAAAGTAACCAAAAACTGTTCTCGCTACGAAAGTATCATTAATTTGATATTCGGCCATTGGGTAAAGTCCGAAATCTCTTCTTGAGTTACCTTCACTAGAGTTTGAATTTAGGATGTACTGAGTAAGACTCGCAGCAATACCTGAAGAAAATCCTGATGTTCCCCAAGACTTCATAAAGGTTTGATTCAGAGAAGTGTATCCAGCTAATCCACCAGTTTTTGTGATTTCATTAGTAAATTGAGTGTAATCAACAGAAGAAGCAGCTTGGTAATCTCCAATTTTATATGAAGAACTCCAGGCAATTGAAGGGTTTTGAATGTTTACTTCATTCGCTCTCTTTAAATTGTCGTTGTTTGTTTCTAAGTTTTCATTCTTTTGAAATGGTTGAAGAATTTGAACACCAATACCAGCAGTGATTGATTGGCTTTGATTAATTCTATAACGACCAGAAAGACTTGAACTAAATTGTGAAGAACTTTGATCTTGGGCAGTACCAGAAAGGTTTGGTCTGATCCCGTCAAATGGTCTCTTAAGTGAAGAACCAGTATATCCTAGGCCTAATGAGGCAGAAATTTTTGATTTTGATCCATTGGCAGCTCTCATTCTTGCGTTAGTGATTTCTTCGTCAATATCACCTTTTACTTTGTTGCCAAGTGTCTTTTCTGTGGATGTTGTTGATGTGCTTGCGCTACCCGTTGTTTCTTGAGCAACAACGTTGCCGAAAGCGAGTGAAGAGGCTAAGCCTATCATGGCCAGTTTCTTAATCGTCATAAAAATCTCCTTAATTAAGTGTTCTCCAAAGTTTGTCCGCACGAACTTCAAAAATTTTGTGTATTGATCTACACAGTTTTACCTAAAGAAAAGTGATCTTGTCGAATATTTGGGATAAATTTGAGTGAAATAGGCGTGGATATTCCAAAATGATAGGAATTGTTAGCCTTCTTAAATATGAAATATTTACATGGTGTCTTTTTGGCCCTAGTTAGAGTTTCTCTATATATGTCCTCCAGTTCTGTGCCATTTTCTGTGATTCTTTATAGTTAAGTGCTTTATTTAGGAGTGGGAGAGCTTTTTGATGCTGACCAATTTGAATAAGGGCCACAGACTTCTCTACAAGGACCTGACCAGTCATTTTCTTCTTAAGACCTTTCGTTAAGGCCATGTCAAAAAACTTGATAGCATTCTTAAACTCTTCTTTTTCTAAAAAGAGGCGGGCCTTTAGAGCAAAAAGTTTTCCATCGTCACTCATCTCTGCAGCTTTCTCTAGTGGGGCCATGGCCTTGTCGTATTCCTTCGCTTGAATTAGGGAGTTGGCCAATAGCTCTAAGTTCTTTTTATTTCTTTTAAGAAGTTTCTTATTGAGTGCTTTTTCAAGAAGAATACTTGATTCAAATGGAAGTCCATTTGAAAGATAGAGACTAACTATATTTAGAATCTCTCCCTCTTGATCAAGAAGCTCTAGCATCATGGCAAGATCGAGAACAGCTAAGGCCTCCATGCTTTTATTTTGATTAAGAAGAGTACCGGCCAATTGGGCCCAATACATTTTTTTGCCGTGATTGAGCTCTACTAACATAAAGAGCATTTCTGAAGCTTCTTTATACCTTTCTTCTTCATAGAGAAGACTAACTGCAAATGTAAGCCAATTTTCTTTTGGCTTTTTCGAGATGGAAAGGGCCTTAAGAATAGATTCAAGGGCCTTTTTCTTTTGACCTTTATGAAACTGAATAGTTGCAGCAAAGACAAAAGCATCTGGCTTCTCTTCTTTTGATAATGAGAACCAATCGCTAAGCGTTTTCTCTGCTTGATCGTACTTTTCAGCTAATACCTGTAACTGGGCCAAGGCAAAGATTGACTGAAGGGTAGGCTTATAAGGAAGTGCGTTTACTTCAATCGATTTTTGAAAGGCATTTCGTGCTTTATCGTATTTTTCACTTTGAGCGTAAGCATAGGCCAGTGTTTGCCAAATCTTACCGAGTTCAAAAGGACGATAATTGGTTTTTGCGGCCATTTTCTCAAGGATCTCAATGGCACCTTTACGGTTGTCCTGAACAATAAGTTCATTGGCACGCATTAGTCGTCTTTGAACACCTTTTGACGTTAGTCCAGGTTGACGATTTTGGAGTTCTCTTTTCTGCTCTTCTGTATATTTAGCCTGAACTCCTAAAACTAGGAGTGCACTAACAATAAATATAAATTTAACCTTATTTAACATAAAGTTTTCCTTACCGTCGTAGTTTGAAATCAAGTTGAACTTTCAAACCCTTCATCACAACGGGCTTGCCGTCGACAATCTTGGGTTGATACTTCCATTTCATAAGGGCACGCTTTGCGGATTGATCAAATATACGTGGTGGCCGTGCTTCAACCACTTCAACATTTTCGACTCCACCAGCTGCGTTAACGTCAAATTGTAGACGAACCCAACCTTGCTTACCTGTCATTGCTGCTTTTCTTGGGTACTGAGGTTCGATACGAACCAAGGGCATAACAGAGCGGTCAGTTTGCGTTCCGCCTCCACCAGTAGCACCACCAAGATAAGGACCATCTCCCAAAGATAGAGAACTCGACAAAAGAGGCACATTCATGGCCATCTTTGGTGCAGGAGCATCCACTTGAGACTTAATCGCCATCTTTGGCATTTGCGGAGTCTCAATTGTTTTCTCAGGCTCTTTAGGCAGTTGTCTTTTCTTTGTTTGGACTTGGCTATTATTTACGCTTCTTACAAAATCAATATAGTTTTCTGTATCAGAGCTCTTACCAAGCTCTGCGGGTTGGCTTACCAAGTAGGCCATAAGTAAAAAGAGCACAAACGTTACAGGCCCGCCTAAGAGCAAAGATGTTAAATATAGGTGGCTTTGTTTTTGTAAGACCATTCTTACTGTCCTCCAGTTGCAGCAACAGAAATCGCCGTTACTCCAGCTGCGCGAATTTGATCCATTACTCTAACAAGTGTTCCAGTCTTAGAGCCTTTGTCAGCTTGAACGACAATAGAACCCTCTGGTGTTTCAGCATGAAGCCTCTCAATATTGGCCCTAACTGAACGAATATCAATTTTTCGTTTATCGATCCAAATGTCGCCACTTTCGCTAATACCGACAAAGATAGAAGCCTTGTCTTTCTTTTCCGCTGTCGCCGCACTAGGACGACTAACTTCAATACCAGCTTCTTTTACAAAACTTGTCGTTACAATAAAGAAAATAAGCATAATGAATACAACGTCGAGCATCGGTGTTAAATCAACACCTGTGTCTTCATTGTTTTGAGCTAATCTTTTTCTTCTCATTATAAACCTCTATTAAAAATCTAATTCCATTTGGTCTTCAATTTTTGATTTAGCCTTTTTGGCCTTTCCTTCAAAAAGATTTCCAAAGTAAAGCCCAGATAAAGCCGCTACCATTCCCGCCATTGTAGGAATCGTCGCCATTGAAATACCTGAGGCCATTAAACGGGCGTTGCCTGTTCCGGTAAGCGCCATAACATCAAAGACAGCAATCATCCCAGTCACTGTTCCTAGAAGACCTAGGAAAGGACATAGACTCACGAGAGTCTTAATGATGCCAATATTTTGATTGAGCTCTTGATTAAGCTTGGAAATTTCACATTCTCTAATTCTGTGAGCAAACCAAGAACTTTTATCTTTGCGCTTTTGCCATTCTTCGACCCGTTGTTTGACGATTTCTGGCATACGGAATTTATAAAACAGTGAACGCTCCAAAATCATTAGCCAAAGGAGAAATGTCGTAAAGAAAATAACCTTTAAGACGTCGCCTCCGGTGGCAAGAAAGTCGCTTACTGTTTCAAAGACAGAGAAGATCATGCGTTAGCACTCCCTGCATCCACTTGTTTAGAAAGAAGACCAGCTGCTTGTTCTTCAAGAATTTGAATAAGTCCCTTTGATTTCGCCGACACAACGTTGTGAAGGAGAAGGAGAGGGATCGCACATACAAGTCCAAGAACAGTTGTAATAAGAGCAGTTGAAATACCACCTGCCATTAGCTTTGGGTCACCTGTACCAAAAAGTGTGATGGACTGAAATGTCGCAATCATACCTGTTACAGTACCGAGAAGACCAAGAAGAGGAGCAACCGCAGACAAGATTTTAATTGTCGGGATACCACGCTCTAAAATTGGTGCCGTTTTAAGAATCGTCTCATCAAGCTTCATTTCAAGAGTTTCAAGGTCTTTACCCTTGTTGGCCTCAAATGCTCTAATAAGTTGAGCAATAGGGTTGTCACCTTGAGCTTGTGTACTATTAAGTTGTTCTTTAATTTTATTGCCCTCTTTATTAAGAACAAAAAGTCTCTCGCCAACCATGATCAAGCCAATGAAGAGTAGAGTTAAAATAACG
>JAFMBV010000018.1 GCA_017858255.1 Bacteriovoracaceae bacterium | reverse complement strand
GGGGTCTTTAAAGTCGATTAACCTTCTGACACTCGCACCAAGTTTTACATTAAAAGAGTCTTCATAACGGGCCGTACTCATATTATCCACCTGAAAGTAACCACCTCCGACAGGATAAGGACCGAGGTTAAAAATCATATTAAGTGGCTTAACTTTTCCTAGAGGATGTTGAAACTCAAGAGTATGAAGATCACCCCAGCGCCAGCCTCTATAGTCCTCACCTAGCCTACTTTTCAAACGACTGATGGCCACTCTAAAAGATTCATTCACAATATCATTTCGACTTTCTTTTATTTTGGTTTTCTTATTGTCCCAAAGAATTGAATCCTCATCAAAAATGAATGTCTTAAAAAAGTTCCAAAAATCAGCGACCTTGTTATAGGCGACATAGCGTGTTTCACCTAATTCGTCATGAAAGGCCAACTTTCCAAGATGATGAGTCCACATATGATATAGAGAGCTACCAAAGCTATCAGTGTGACTCTCACCCTTCCACTCTTTAAAGAGAGCAATAATATTTCTCTCCTCTTGGGTGTGTGGGATAACTTCTTTTAACAGGACATCTCGCATCTTTGATCCTGTGACAACAAACTGATCATTTTGAATTTCTTTCATTTCATTTAACGACCATTTCTCTTTCACTTTTAAAAGATCATAGATTCGCTCAAATCTCTCGCCAGGCTGCCAATAACCTTCAAGAGGTAGAGGACCGTTGTATTCGGGCCGATAATTTGCCGTAACAATAACCCCTGATTTTGGGTTAATCACACCAGGATGTTCTTTTATATCAAAGTATCTCTCATATTCATGCCTACCATTCCAACCCTCAAGAATCTGATTCCCCTTAAAACCGCGACGAATGGGTATTTTACCCATCACTCTCCACGCAATATTTCCTTCAGCATCGACCCAACTGACATTCAATCCTGGAGTTGCCCCATGCTTAAGTGCTCCATCTAAATCGCTAAGTTTTTTTGTATGCGAAAGCTTGTAGAGAGCGGTCGCCACATCATTTTCAGGGTGATGATAAGACCACTTAAGAGCGATTTTTTTTCCTTCCACTTCAAACTTTGTTCCATTAATAAGTGGCCCGTGAGGAGTTCTCTTCACAATCATCTCGAGGTCTTTGCCACCTTTTACTTTGATAATTTCCTTCTCTTCTATCAAGGGCACCCACTTGCCTCTAAATTGAACCTGCCCTAATTCATTAACTTTTTCCTCATAGAGATCCATGTCATCAATTTCAGACATCGTTATCGCCCACCCTCTAAAACTATCGTGCCCCATGGCGGGAAAGGGAATCAAAGGGATATAGTGACCATAAATCTCATGCTCTGGAGATTTTAAATGGGCCTCATACCAAACAGATGGATTAGAAAAGGCTACATGGGGATCATTCGCCAAGAGAGGAAAGCCTGATGCACTACGCTTTCCTGAGAGTACCCAACTATTGGAACCATGAAAGAGGCCTAGAACATCACGAAAGTAATTTTGTGCTTCTAAAAACTTTCCATACCATGGCTGATCCTTAATACGTACATTAACGGTTCTTTGATCAGTTACAATATTTTTGTCATTTTTTTCGCGGATCCACATTTTATCAACAAGATCCTTAGGGAGATCATTTAAAAGATCCGTATAAAGAGGATCGGCGATGATCCCCTCGCCAAAGCTGAGGGCAAGGTAGCCACTAATGGCCATCGACTCTTGAGGGGAAAAAGGGCGAGGTTTATATCCCAGTATTTTGAATTCTATTGGAAGTGGCTGAGTTTCAATATACTGATGGACACCACTATAAAAAGCTTCCATTAAAGAAATCATGCGTGGGTCTAGCTTATGGCGATTTGACTCCCAAAAGTCATCCATATGGGCGCGCAAGCGTAACTTTCTTAAGAGAATATCAAACTCAACCGTTTTCTCTCCAAGAACTTCACTAAGTTCGCCATTGGCAATTCGCCTAAGAAGGTCCATTTGAAAGAGGCGGTCTCCCGCCATGGTGAAACCTAAAGCGACCTGAAGATCATGCTCATTTTCTGCTTCAATATGGGGTATTCCCCACTTGTCCCTAGTAACTCGAACCTTATCTTTTAATCCCCTTAAACTTAGAGCACCTTCCCTTTGCGGAAGACGACTCTTAGGAAAGGTCCATGCAAAAATCCCCAGTCCTAAAATTAAAACGACAAATAATGCGGCGAATGCCTTTCTCATATTTTTTCCATTAATATTTCTTAAATTTTTTCAAAGTATACAGAGGAATGTATAGCTTTTCACTAGTCAGAGGAGAGCTTTTAGTCAGCTTTATTTTTTTGCAGGGAGTCCCAATATTGATGCCATCGCTTAAGAGACACCTCATCATCTGCCGTAAAGGCCATGGAAACCAACCTGTCACCATAAGGTACATTTTCAAGAACAAATGGCTTTATTTTTAAAATCCTTACGACTTTTCCAGTTAACTTTATTTCCTTGCCCTCAATTAGGATAGAGAAATGCTCAATTAAATTATGGCCTTCTATAAAAGGAAATTTCTCATTCTTTCTCAAAATAAACGAGACTCCACCAGAAGAGAGATCAAGAACGTCTTTTATAAGGCCCTTACTAAGCTCTCCCTTTATGGGAAATTTAATTTTTACAGTGCCCAATGGTCGCTTTCTCTCTTCAGTACGACGCTCTTTAAAGTAGCCTATTTCTGGGAAAGTTACTTTAAGTAAACCTTCATGACTTTTATAAGCTAATATTTCTGAATAGAAGGTAAGATTGACGCCTGATAGAAAAACCTTAACTTCTACTCCCTCTAGCAAAGACAAACTATTCTCTTCATCTTCCTGATATGGGATTTTTAGACTCAAAGAGCGATTAACGAGATCAATACTTTTAATAGTAAAAGAATAAAACCGAATATTTTCCTTATTAGTTACCCAAATCGTATGCTCACCACCAGAAGCGTTTTGCTCTTGAATTAATTTCTGTAATTCAAGAGAATTATCAATTTCTTTCACGCCTATTCCTCTGGTAAAATAACTTTGATAAATTTAATTATATAGTAAAAGTGGAAAGCCTTCTAACCCTTAGGAAAGAGTTTTAATAATGATAAAAAGTCAGAAGTCATTTAGACAAATTTTTCTTTTAATTTGGTCAATTAGTCAGTCAAAAGCGTCTCAACAAGAAATAAGCTGGGTAAGAAGAGAACTTACGGCCTATATTTTCAAAATTTTATCATTTGGACTGTATAGTTAATTTGAACCCCAGTACTTTTTGATAAATTCATCTCGCCCGCTATTCACTCGGTAGAGTTTATAGCGAAAGGTACTCTTCTTATAATAGTCTTGATGATATTCTTCAGCGGGATAGAATGTTAAGGCCTTCAATACTTTTGTGTATATAGGTTTTGAAAACTTCTTGCTCTTATTAAGCTCATCTTTTGATTTATTTGCTTCATTTTTTTGAATGTCATTATGATAAAAGATGGCCGACAAATACTGAGGCCCTTTATCTACGAACTGCCCATCCGTTTGTGTAGGATCAATGTTACGCCAAAAAACTTCCAAGAGTTTCTTATAAGTGACTATTTTTGGATCAAAATCAACTTGCACGACTTCAAGGTGAGTCGTTGTTCCATTTGAGACTTGTTTGTAGTTTGCACTCTCTTTTTCTCCCCCCATATATCCGCTAATCACACTAGCAACACCGGGGAGTTTTTCAAAAGGTGGTTCCATACACCAGAAGCAGCCACCAGCAAAAGTCGCAACCTCTGCTTTTACAGAAAAAGAAAGTAATAAAATCAGACTAAGTATTTTCATAAAGACTCCAGCCTCTTTCCTTTGTTTCTACCCAATCGATCGCTGCACCCCAGCCCCTCAGCTTAGTATATAATCCGAGGTGGGCCCTGTCTAAGAGTAGAAATTCTTCTCGAGGACTTTTACGTCCTTTAAGGTCAATCTTATCAACAAAACCTTTGACTAGGTCCATTGGGTTCACTTTCGGAATCGTATTTTTTCCCTTTCGAATGTAAGGAGTATAAAGGTCGTAAACCATTTCTAAATGATTAGAAAAAAGTTCATTAGTATCCTTTTCTTCAAAGAACCCGAATTTTAAAAGAACTTGCCGATAGTCAGGTAGGTTTTTATTTTCAATACTTTGAAGTAACTGGATATAGTCCTTAATGAATTCACTATCAAAGCGCCTGACAGACCCAAAATCCAATAGAATGATTGAGTTCTCTGTGAAGAGAAAGTTACCATACTGGGGGTCTGTATGTAGACAGCGCAACTCATAGAAGCAGAAGTTATGATAGTCATACAAGAGTTGACCTAAACGATCCTTAGTTTCCTGATCATATGACTTAGTCTTAACAAAATCCTCTCCCTCCATAAATTCAAGAGTTAAAATAGTGGTAGATGAATAATCAACATAAGTTTGGGGTACTTTAACTTCAGGAAATTTTTCCAAGGAATTTTCTCGGAAGAAATTAATCGACTCTCTCTCTTTTATATAGTCACACTCTTCAGCGAGTGACCTCTTGAGCTCTTGAAGGTAACTATCGATATTGGGTACCTTAGGAAACAATAGAGACACGAGTTTTTTTAAACTCTCCAAGTTTTCAAAATCATTTTTAATAGCATTTACAATTTTTGGGTACTGAACTTTCACAGCAACCTTTGTTCCATCAGGTAAAGTAGCAAGATGAACCTGGCCAATGGAAGCAGCAGCGATTGGGACTCTGTTAAAACTCTTAAAGATTTCTTCAGGTAATTTATCAAAGCTTTCTAAAAATGCTTGATCAAGCTCACTGTCGCTCATAGAGGGAGCATTCTTTTGAAGCTCTGAGAAGAGTTTTGATATTTCAGGTGGTATGACTAGGTCTTCGGTGATCGAGAGCATTTGGCCAAGCTTCATCAAGGCCCCTTTCAATTCACCCATACTTTTAATTAACTCTTTCGCTGCCATAGCTTTGCGATGAAAGTTTTCAACCTCTTCCTTTTTCTGAGTAGCTTTATTGATAGTACTTCCAAGCTTATCAAGCGCGAGGTGCCCGGTGGCCTTAGTCAAAGACTTTCCAAGCTGAGCGAAGCGTCCTAATCTGTGAGAAATGAACTTTTTGGCCATACCTTAGAAGATAACCTGATTCCTAGTAAGTTACTATGGCCAAGCACAAGGAATCTGCGTATTAAATCTGTGGTTTAACCTATGTCAAACAAGTATGACCCAGTGAGATAGGCCCTCTGCCTAGCCTATCAGTGACCTTATCCAAGTACTCTAAAGATAGAAGAGATTTCCAAAAGTATTGATCACTTGATCAATATCTTGTTGCTGACCACACTCTCCAGCATAGAAGTTCTCCCAAAGCTCAGGACTTCCATCATTATAGAAATGTACTCCACAACGATCTAAGAACTTCAAACCACCAAGAGTATAGCCACCATAGGAGTAGCTTAGGAACTCAATAGGAAGTCCCTCTTTTGCACTCGGAAAATTCTTATCTTGATAGAAGCCTTTTCTAATGACAACAGGATCAGCAACAAGAGGGATTCCCTTAACTGAAGTCATCTTAGTAACGTCTTCCCCTTGGCAACCATCATTAGCACAAACCCTCTCAACTCGACAGCGAGATCCATCTGATGCATCAACAACGTCATAGTCAGAATCACCCCGCACGAGCACACCCTCAACAACTCCTGTCTGGGCATTGATGACTGCTGAGCCAGAGTTTCCACCAAAGGAATCTGTATTTGTTTTGAAGTAAATATCTGATGAGCTACTTCTTACAATCGCACCTGCCGCCACTTTCGTTGAAAGGCCAGAAGGATGGCCTATCAGAACTAGTTCCGTCCCATTAGAAACAGTACCCGCAGTTCTTGTTCTAAAAAATTTACGTCCCTTAACCGAGCGATCCAAACGAAGAACTGCATAGTCCAACAAACTATCATCATTCAAGTCTCGACTAATAATGGACTTACAAGAAAAGATATTGTTTGGATTAGTAGAAGTAACCCCGTCTTTAAAATCTAGTACCCATTTAAAATTTTGGCAGTCATTTTCATTTTGAACACAATGCCCGGCCGTCACGACAATATCAGGAGCAACGAGAAATCCGCTACAGCGAGAAACACTTAATTCATCAAAAAACCTTTCTCCTGAACATAACGAGAACTCATCTCCATAACTTTTTGAAATAAAATTAAAATCTGCATCCCATTCATCAGGAGATATTTGCGCCATAGTGGCGCTTGCCCAAGATTGATAAATACCAGGTGAATCCGCTACTTGCTCACGGTTATCATCCCCATAAATAACTTTTGGAAAGACTTTTAAAAAGTTCTCTAGACTCTTCTGTCTTAGTTTTGGCAAAACTTGGCGCATGCCCTGTGCTTCAACAGTGGGATTTAACTTACTGCCCTTGTAAGTACAAGATACGTCCTTATTGTCGGCCAGAAAAAGATCAATGGCCTCGGCTAAATTATTTAATTCAAAGGAACCACTTCTTGGCCTGTAAACGGCTTCAAAAGAATCACCCATCCTTTGATAGGCCACAACAAAGTCATCACTACACTTCTTGTCTTCTTCATTACAAGAAAAGAGGGAAACTCCAGCAATAAGAACGAGTAGGAGATTTCTAAAGTTGACCATAAGTTATCCTAAATTTAGCTATTAATTAGAGTCAAAAAACCGACCACCTATATAGTATAGAATACTTAAAACCATCGCTAGACTGGAACTCAAAGATATTCAAAAAAGAAGTTTGATGTAAGAAAATACAAGGCATTTATAGAACATTATGCAGACTTAGACCCAAAACGCGACCGACCTAATTAGTCACCTAATCGCCAATAAATAACCGCACTAGCTCTGCTTTACTAGAGATGAGCTTTCTTCATTAATATTTTTAAATATTTGAAAGGCCAAAAAGATTGTTGAAAGTCCCATGAGAACTGATAAGTAGCCAGCATGATTAAAGCCCATTAATTTCCCTGAAGCCGACTCACTTATAATAAGCCCGCCGAAAAATGTCGCCGCTCCACTTCCGCAAGACCTTACTGAATGAAGCACACTCATAAAAAGACCGCGCTCCTCTGAACCCGGAACTTCGGAAATCAAGGTCATGCAAGGAATCATACGACCAGAAACCATCGTCATAAATAATGAACCTAAGGCAAGATAAGTAACGAAAGAGATTACACCAGAATGGGTATAAAGACTGATCGGTATAAATGAAACCAAGACGATCAAAACAAAAAGTTTTAATGCGCCAACCTTATCCGTCAGGACACCAAAGACGCGTGCAGTAACAATCGTAAACAATCCTCCAACGAGATACATATATTTTAAATTAGTAGTGGCAATACCCATATTCTTAACCGCGAAGGGAGAAAGAAAGGGAATCAACAAGAACATACTTCCACTAACAAGAAAAATGAACAAAAAGCTCTTACGATAACGAGGGTTATAAAAAAGCTTTTTAAGGCGTGAAGAGAAGACCTTGCTATCTTTTCCTAAATGTTCCGTAATATTTGGAAAAATAAATTGTGCCAGTAAAATAATAAACATACTAAACACACCAATAAAGACAAACGTAAATTTCCAATGGCTGTAATCTGATATTGCGAGACCAATAGGAACCCCAACAACACTGGCAACAGAAAAAGAGCTCATGACAACTCCCATGGCCCGCCCTCTTCTTTGAAAAGGAACAATATCACTTATCACAGCAAAGATGAGACCATTAAGCATGCCCCCAAAAGCGCCAGTAATAATTCTTGCTGTTATTAGTAGATGAAAATCAGAGGCCATACCGCAAGAAAAAGTCCCTAAAGTAAAACCAACCATGGCCATAAGTAACAGAGATTTTCTATCGAACTTATCAGCAAAGGAACCAAAGAGAATGCCAAAGATTGCGGCAGAGAAGTTATATGAAGAGACTAAGGTCCCAAATTGTGCGGGCGTAATACTCAAGTCTTTCATTAATGTCGGACCAAGTGGCATCAAGACAACAAAGTCCACCATATGAACGAACTGAATAGCTGCTAATAATAAAATATATTTAAGCTCGTTTTCAGCAACAATGGGGACTTTTCTAATTAAGGACATGGCCTAAAGCTACCCTGCACCAGAGGGGAAGTCTATTGGTGCCCTAATCTTTACCTTAGATGGAGTTAAGGCAAATTATTGTGGAAGAATATCTCTAAACAATTTATAGCAAGACCCCATAGTGCTGAGTTTTCTAACAAGTACGGTGGCCTCAAATCCATTTGCGGATATATTAACCTTTCCATCCCCATCCATACCAACAACTCTTGCCCAAGGAATATCGGCGACACGAACACCAGAACTACTAACGTCACTTATAAGACGTATATCCCCAATAAAACCACTTAAAGTAGACAATGGATTAAACTCTTGAAAAATAAATCGGGCTGGGTTCTCTCTTACCTTTAACTTTACTTCTTCCCAAACTTCGTCCGTTACTTTTGGACCAACCCAAACAGCATCACCCCCGCGGCCAATAACGTCTTTGATAACGAAATTTCCTTTCTTATTAAATACTTCATTAAGTTTGCGACCATCTATTACTTCTCGCCCCTCTTTATTTATCCGAGCGAAGCTTCCCGTATCCATATTCTTCAAGATAGGTTCTTCATTGAGGTAATACCTAATAAACTCTTCGATATAAATATAAAACTCCTTATCACCAACAAACTCCATACCTGGTCCATTGGTGATTCCAATTTTTCCTTGGTTCGTAAGGTCAATAAGCCCAGGAATACCTAATTTCTGACCAAAGGAAGACTTATAAGGACTATTCTCTTTTATATAATTTTTAATCTCTTCATAGGGAATATTACCTGTTCGCGAATCAACTCGCATAAGACTCTTTAACCCATCTTTATAGCTATTTTTAAGACCTTTTTGTTCTAGTTCCCACTCTGCTTCCGCCATAATATGATATTTTCGATTTCCTGGATGACTCAATTCTAAATCTTGTGGGTTCATATTGGTGATGACATAACCAACCCGACTTTTTGTAATTCTATTGGCCTTATTCTTCTTTTCAAGGAATAACTTATCGCCCTCGATCAATAATCGTTTATTATTTTTCTGCCAACCTTTGTTTTGTGTATAAGGATTTACAAATACAACATCGATGCCCGCCTTTTCCATTAAGACTCTAATTCTTTCCTCCTCATTGTCTGCCGTTAATTCAGTAATATATTGGAGGAGTACTGGTCTGCCTTCAAAGTTTTTTGCCCTTTGCTTGTAATCATTTATTAATTCTTTATAAAACTTTTCTGGACCATTACTTTCTGTAACCCGTGAATAAGCAGGCATGTACTTGTCGAGAATCTCTCGTGCCCGGATCAGATCTCCCATACCACCAATAAAACTAGGATTGTCCTCAACAACGAGAAATTGGCCATTGGGAAATTCAGAGGAAGGCGGTCCACGAATAACATCGGGCCCATACCAAAAATTTAGATTACTGGGCTTAATAAACTTATCCCAATCTTCCTCTCCTGCTCTTTTTATGACACGTTCAAGAACAGCTTCGGGAATAATTCCTTTATCTAGGTACTTCTTTTTGCCTGAATAATGATCCTCTAAAAAGGCACGCAGCGCTTTACCTCTTTGCTCTACGCCCTTTGAGAGTTCCTCAAATTCAATCTCTGATAAAACTTTAGGCAAAGGTAAAAGAGAATTATCACCATCAAAGTCTCTTAAGGTTGCCTTGGCGAGATCTTCCTTTTCAGCTTGAGTGAGTGCTTCATAGTGTTCAATAATTCCCTCATATACCAAGCGAACCCTCTGTCCCTGAGATGTTCCATAAATTTCATCAAAAGCTGTCCTCTCTTGAGCGAGTTTGCGAAGAGGGTGTTGGCAACTAAATGAATAAATTAAAACGATTCCCAGGAGGAACCAAAATTTGGCCTTAATCATAAGAACTTTTCGGAATTTATAAAGAAGACCTTTTTGACTAAATAAAGTTCTATCTTTTAGGAAATATCTTCCCAAATAGTCGGCTTACCAGGGCAGAATTTCGCCATTCATATGCCAAAAGGTCCCAGTACTTTCAAAACCTTTTTCGTTCAGTATTTTAAAGAGGCCATCGGCTGATTCCGTTGTATCAATCAGCCCACTTCCTCCTGTCATATCTGTCTTTACATAGCCAGGGTGTAGCATCAATACCGTTACCCCTTGAGAACGAAAATCTTCTGAAAGTGATTTACCTACTGCATTGGCAGCGGCCTTAGACAAACGATAGCCATACTGACCACCCGATGTGTTATCTGTTATTGAGCCCATGCGGCTGGTTATGATCCCATACTTGGCACCTACATTTAATTTAGAAGCACAAGCTTTTGCCAGCTTTAAAGGTCCCAAAGTATTAACCTGAAACTGCTGATTAATATTATCAAAATTCAATTTATCAAACGAATCAGCAATCAACAGACCGGCATTACTGATGAGGATATCGATTGGTTCTATTGTCGCCACCGCCTTCTCTAAAGATTCACTACTCGTGACATCAACCCCGCTTATAACCGAAACGTCAGTACTATCTAACTCTGGTGAAGACTGACGACAAAAGCTCGTGACCTTGTGCCCATTGGCCAAATATTTCTTAATTAAAGAGAGACCTATCCCTCTATTTCCACCAGTAATCACGATATGCATTTAAACCTCCATAAACATAAAAAAACATCGAGAGTTTATCATTTTCTATCGTAGGTTTTTACAAAAAGAACTAGACAACGATTAAGCTCATAACTAAGGCAAGTTTTTTGTTAGAAAATCAGCTGCTGGAACCTTTAAAACTCTCTTTGTCATAATCAGAAAATACTCTTCAAATACGCCATCTAACTGGCCTATTTTAAATAGCTTTCCTTCTTTAACAAATTGCTGTGCAGAAAAGTCGGCCAGTGGCACTAGTCCTAGACCTGCTTGGGCCAAGTATTTTTTTAGAGAGGAGTCTTGAGCCTCAGAAGAAAGTTTATAATGCAAATTTTGCTTTTTAAACCAGTACTCAACTGAGGCCCTCATGTTGGAGTGCTTATTAGGTAAGACAATCTCCTGTCCCTCTAAAGATTTTGGGAAATTTTCTTTTAACGGTAGGTAGCTCTCTACTCCATAAAGAGAAATCTGTTCCTTCTTAAAGTTTTTCACATAGAAGAGATCGGACTGATCGACAGGAGCAAAGTTCGCAAACAAAACATCAATTTCATGATTAAGAAGATCTTGTTTTAGATTGTGAAAATTTCCTTCAAAAATGGAAACAGGGCTCTCTGGAAAATTCTCTCTTAGTTTTTGAACAATTTCGACAGTCATAGATTTTGGGAGACCACTCATTACCCCAATTCTAAAAAGTGCCTTATCACTAAAGGAAGCATTATTTACGGTCTGTACGAACTCGTCACCTAGACGATGAATCCTTTCTGCATATTCAAGAGTATGGCGCCCGAAGTCTGTGAGAAAAAGCTTCTTCGATCTTCTCTCGAAAACTGGGTGGCCAAGAGACTCTTCGAGATTCTTTAACTGCATGCTAAGAGCTGATGGACTGAGTTTTAATTTCTGAGCAGCGGCAGCAATCGAGCCACCGGAGGCAATCTCTCTAAAATACATAAGATGATGATAATTAAGCCAACCCGCCATATAAACCTCACTTTTTATGGGCGTAAACAGTCATTATATTCAATTTTTCTTAACTTTAAAGGCAAAAATTAGCCTCCTATTATTTAGAGCTCTTTGACAGCTATTGAACACCCTGATTCCTAATGAAAACCTAATAATTCTGACTACTTTTTCCATGTCCATGAAGTTAGGATTCTGGGAATTTTTACAAGGTCGGTACAATTCGTTGCGACGCAGCGTCTTACTAGGTAATGTCGGCTCAAATCTTTAATCTCTGTGAGAACTTTAATGAATTTCCAACGTGTTACGGCCACTACTCTTGCTTTCCTCTGTGTTCTTCCTCTATTTGCGGCAGACACCGTCACTATTCAATCGATGAAAAGGGTTGAAATCGACCAAGAGACACCTGAGTTAAAAAAGTTCTTTATCGAGACCTTTTATTACGAAGACTTTATTTATTCAAAGGGTAAGAAAACTGAGCTTGGTGATCAGGTTGGCCTAAGTGCTTCTCTTCGTTACCAATATTCAGATGACACCTATTTCAGAACACGCTTTGAAACATATCCAGAAGATAACCGCTTTAATAACAAAACATCCGATTTTGAAGTTTTAGCCTTTCACAAATATTCCGCCGTAGACTTCACGGTAGATCTCCAAATAAACACCAATGAAAGTGCAAATGGTGGTACGTCCCTAGGCCTTGATATTGATTCTGAATTTACCAGATTAAATTGGCAGATCTCAGACAACCTTCAGCTGGCCTTCTATCCCTTTAACTTTGATGGTGAAGTCGGTGTTGAATTTAATACCTGGGATGTCACTCGAATCTATTTTATTGAAGGTGGTCCAACAACAGTTCTTCCTGCCCAAGGAAATAATAACGTCGTGGGAAAGACAATTCCTGGACTTGAGCTAACCCTAGGAAATAAGCGCTTTAATATTTATGCAGGTGCAGGTCTTGCCACTTACCTTTATTCAACCAACCCCAACTTTGATATTCAAAATAACCAGACGGCCGTTCGTTGGGAGAGAAGAACCACTTTTGGTTATAAGTTTGGTGCAAACTATAGAAGTAAATCGGCTCGTGTTTGGTTAGGCGCCGTAGGTCACACAAAGTCGGAAGAGACCGGCTCGCTGTTAGAACAAGCCGCTTCCCTTTATGGAATTTTTCGCCTCAAGAGTGGTTTTATCTTTGAGGGTGAGTTCGTAGGGACAAAGGCCGGCAGACGTCCATGGCGCCTAAGTCGATCAAACAATTGGTTTGAGCAAACAACGACTCCAGGCTTCTTTCCTGTTTATTCAGATTACAATGGCAACTTTCAAGATTGGCTAGGGAAAACAGATTTTGCAACCGGCGTAAGACTTGGTTTTGAAGTCAGAGAAGACCTTATTCCCTACGCGGCCCTTCGTTACCAAGGGAAGAACTTTATTTTTAGAGATGATGAAAGTGCGAATGCTTTAAGAACGGCCGATGAGTCGCTCTCCCACGGGGGGTTGATAAGAGGTGCCGTCGGTAGTTTTCTTCATTATGGAAACTTTGTCGTCAACCCAGAGTTTGAATTTAGAAACGCTAAAAACCCAGTATTTACAAATGCCGCTGACGCCTTTTTTGCTAACAACAACCAGAGTCAGAGACTTTTAGCACGTTTCTCTAAGACAGATTACCTATTTAGAATTTTCCTAACTTATAGCTTTGATGGCTCAAAGCCTTTTAGACCATAAAATACTAGGACTTAAAATGAAGACTTATTTTTGGCCATTTTTAATTTCTCTCTCCCTGCTCCTTGCAGGTTGTGGTGATAATCAAGATGAAGTTAAGCCTTCAATTGGCGACCCTCTCATTGAGTCCTTAGTTCAAGAAGCTGACGAGCTGGCGTTCCAAATGGATACCGGAAGAATTTTAAGAAATGCTTCTCTTCGTGATAGAGGCCAAGTAAGAGGAACGATAGAGCGAGTGAAAGTTTCAAGTGTTCTACTTGATGCCGATCCCTTCAACCGATCGGCCTTAATGAGCCTAAAAACTGCGTTTAAGTTTTTTCAAAATATTGTTATTACAGAGAGAGACCAACCAAGAATTGACAAGGTTCTCAATAGTGCCCGTTCACTAATGGTTAAGTACGCCGCTATTCAAGGTGTTCCCCTAGACGACCTTCAGTGGGAAATATTCTCTTACCGCTTTTCAGATGGAATTTCTCCTTTTGGCTCTTCAGATATTCCTAATTTTTGGTCTATTCGTTTTGTTCAACAAGAAAGATACGCTGTTAATGTGCGTGGGGAAAATAAGACAGCAACGCTCCTGAGTCCAACTTTTGATCTCAGTAATGCTAAAAACCCAGGCTACTCCATTCGTCACTCATTTCAACTTGAAAAACATTATCTTCCAAGAGACTTCTTTAACCGTAGTGATATTCTAAATAATGCTTTTCGTGCTTTCGTGACGGAGAAATATAACGATAATAATGAGCCTTATAAATTAGTTACTGTATCTGGGAGTAAGATTACGACTTACGAGCGCTTCCTAGTAACAGACAATGGTCTTATTAAAGACGGTCAAATTTCTTCGAATGAAGCAAAAGAAGGTGAATACCTTACCTGCTCACCTATGGTGCGACCTGAACAATCAAAAAAGTGCGTTAAAGAGATCGCGCCTGTAAGCCGTATAATTTCAAAAGTAATTAACGTTCCCGCTAAGAATTCTATATCTTTGGCCCTTAGGCACAGGCTATCTTCACAAAATGAAAAAGAAGGTGCGAGAATAAAAATTGCGGAGGTTACGAACTTAGACAACGATAAAATTGACCATGAGAAACTAGAGTGGACTTCAATAACTCCGGCCAAGACTTCAAAGAAAACGTGGGAGAAGCAAGACCAATTCTTCTTTGATATTCCTACTAAATACGCTGGTAAGAAGATTTTGTTGGCCTTTGAGATGAATGCAACTACTCCAAGCACAACTTGGGACTTATATTATTCAGCGTTATCTGCGAAAAATGAAGGTGAAAAATGGAGTCGTTTTTGGCGCAATGACTTTTCACGTTTCGGCGTAAAAGACTTCACCCACCAGGCAACTGGAAATCCTACCCAAAAGTTTTCGACATTTGAGGCCAAGGTATCAGACACTAAAGAAGAGCGTCTATGGAAACGCATAAGCTTAGGAAAACTACCAATCGGTCTCAACTTTAATACAGTTGACTCTGGCATCAACTCTCTTGAAGAGTTTGCTGGCAAGAAAATCACAATTGCCTTTGTTTATGAAAACAATGCCTCCCTAGGTAACCATATTCTCTCATGGGCGATCGAGCGTTTTGAGCTCTATGGAGTTTTAGAAAACCTCCAGTACGTCACAAGACCTCAGCCCTTTGATCCAAATGCTCAGGACAACCTAGGTAAACCACTATGGCGCCAAAACTTTTCTGAAGACTTACTTGGTGACCTAGAGCAAATCACACTCTCTGGAGACCCCGCAATGTTTCGCGGTGAAGAGAGAGACGGCGATAAGTACGTTCGTGGTGGAGATGTTAATACACAAGGGACAAAGCTTCTCTACTCAGCAGCGATTGATCTTGATGGCACCGTCGCACCAGCAATTAGAATCGAACATACGATTAAATTTTATGAAGGCATCTATAAAGATGATAATGATGTCCGCCTAGTAATTGCCGAGGATATCCCAGGTAAAGAAATTGCTGATCTCGATTGGACGAGAGTTACTTTTGAACTCAATAATCCTCCGGGAGACAATTGGAATCGCTACAAGAGTGAATTTGTCCTTATTCCTGAAAACCTTAAGAACAAAAAGGTTCGCGTAGGTTGGTCTCATCGCTCAAGGGACAAGAGTTCACCAGCGTGGCAGATCATGGATACAGAAATAAGAGATATACCGGAGCTACTTGAATGAATTTGAACAAAGTTCTTCTTCCATTCATCCTTCTTGCAGTCATTTCTTGTGGTGATAAGACCTATCGCCTCGCCAACGGAACCTCCTTTGTTTCAACTGAAGGAACTCATAAGACCACTACTTTGAAAAATGGTGTTCGTAACGATTACACTTCTTCAAGTGCAGGTAACCTTATGGCCACGGCCATGAGAGATGTTCATGATTTAGATATTGCTCTATATCCAAGAGACCTCGTTAACGAAGAAAATGTGGCCTTTGTCTCTACTTCAATGTCTGGTCAAGATATGGACACCCTCATGGATCTTTATCCCCTTTCAGGAAATAAAGACGAGTTCATGGTGGGCGTAATGCGCGGTCGCGATATTAAAAAGCTGGTGCGTACGCGTGTCCAGGATAACTTTAAACTTGATATTGAAGTTGCCGGCATGGTCTACAACATCCACATGGTTGCGGGAGTCGTAACAATGGACAACTACGGCCTCGATAATGGTCGTACATTTGAAGACAATGAAAGCTACCGTGTGGCCATAAATAATCATTTCTTCTTTTCTGGTGAAACATTTCCTTCTTATAAGTTTAGAAACGGCTTAAACTTTAGTTTCGTTCCTACGGGGAAAATTATTTCCGCCAAAGAAACACTCAGGACTTATTTGAGAACTGTCCCAGAACTGCCTTATCTAAGTGAAACTCGTGCCCGTTTTAGTGACTTCACCTTGAATAATATTGGTTTTAAAAAGACCTATGAAATTCAAGGAAATTCTCACCGCTCTCCCGTCTGGGGCCACAAAGTAACAACGAGAGGAATAGTAACTGCTGTTGATAATGTCGATTGGTTCCCAAGAGGAATTGATATCATCATCCAAGACCCCCAGGGGGACGGAGTTGATGAAACTTCTGATGCCCTTCATATTCACCTCGTCGCCGACCTTACAAATATTGAAGTTGGAGACGAAATTGAAGTAAGTGGAACAGTCTTTGAGCATATGACCTTGGAGAACAAACAAAATATGTCCAAAACCGTCATTCGCGATGTAACCGCCCAAAAGATTTTAAGAAAGGGTCAACCTCTACCTAAGGCAACATTAATTGGAATGGATGGCAGAGCAATTCCCAATCGCATTCTTTCAACTTGGGCAGGAGATCTCAACTTCAAGCCCTTTTTAAAACTTACTGATGGAATTGATTTTTGGGAATCTTTAGAAGGCATGAGGGTAAAGATACGAAACCCACGTATAACTGGTTTTCGTGGTGGTAACGAAGAGCTTGTTCGTCTAAGGCCTCAACGACATTTGAGCCTCTTTATTGTTGGCGATGGCTTCCGTCGTGAGACGAGTCGTACCTTAACCGGTGGTATCACGGAAGACTTTATGGCCGGTAACTTTAACCCTGAAGTTATTCACTTTTCAGCAGGTAATCTAACCGGTGATTTTAATCGTTTAAGTCCCTCCAACCCTAGGAAGCTTGATACATGTGAGCTTCAGGGAGGGATCGTATACACGGACGATGGTGGACAAAAAAAGTGCCGCGTTCCATCTGGTCTCGTCACCCCTGAATATCATTATAATATTGGAGATGTTTTCAAAGGTGATATCACCGGTATTGTAAGCTTCGAGAGTAACCTTTTTGGAGGTGGAGAATACACGTTTGTTCTTCCCCAAACTGTCTATCGTTATGACAAATTCGTTAACAACTCCCAGGAAGCCCCTTGCGTCGTGCGCTCTCTAGAATATCTTAATCCTGCTTATACTCAGCTCTTCGATAAAGGCCTCTCAAGTGCAACTTGCGCTGAAATCATTCAAATGCGAGAACTCTTAAGTGATGATCCAGAAGACCCTAAGTTTGCAAAAGCTAGCTCTAAACTTTTAAGAGAATCTTTTGATAAAGATGAAAATGGAAATCCAAAAAAGATTATTAATTGTCTTGATATCGATTTCTTCAAAGGACCTATGCCATTTGAATGTCGTCCACAATCAACTCAAATTGGAAAAGGCCGTAAGCTAACCATAGCGGCTTACAACCTCGAGAACTTGGCCGGTAATCAAGAAGATCGTCTTGAAAGCATGGGTAAGGCCATTAGAAACAATTTAAAATGTCCTGATATTGTTTCTCTCATTGAAATACAAGATGATAACGGCCTTGACTTACAAGGTGGTGCCGAAGCCAGTGAAACAATTAATAAGCTCATAAAAAGATCTCAATGTGCGCAAGATGGCGTTAAATACTTAGGTATAAATGTTAACCCCATCAACCATAATGAAGGTGGTCAACCTGGCGGTAATATCAGAGTGGCCATGATTTATAATGCTAATCGCGTAAGTTTTACGACTTGGGGCGAGCCAACAGACGGTCCACTTGCTAGCGGTAGTCTTCAAGAAACACGCATGACTCAAGAAGGAAACTTATCGGTAAATCCAGGTCGCGTGTTTCCTAACTCAGAGGCCTTTAAGAACACGAGAAAGAGTATTGTCGCCCAGTTTGATTTTAAGGGTGAAAAAGTTTTTGTCATTGGAAACCACTTTAACTCTAAACTTGGTGACACTTCGTTTTGGGGAGCCCAACAGCCTCCATACCCTAAGTCAGATGAACGTAGGGCCTTACTCGCTCAAGGGATTAATGAGTTTGTAAGAATCATTGAATTTCGTGAACCAAATGCCCATGTTGTGGTCCTAGGTGACTTCAATGCTCAATATAATGAGCGCTCCATGCGGACACTTGAAAATGAAGGCACTCTCCATAATATGATGTTCTCAGGTAATTTGGTTGATCCGGCTGACCGCTACTCTCACAATTTTAACGGTAGTAGTTCGGCCATAGACTTTATTTTTGCCAACAAGAATCTCATGAGCAAAAGTCCTGTGCTTGAAGTTCTTCATATTAATTCAGACTATATGGGTCGTCTGTCTGATCATGATCCGGTACTAGCGAGTTTTTACTTTAAAAACCCTAGCCGTGTTGATGAATTACGCGAACAAACCATGTCCCCCTTAAGTGAGCTCGAAGCCCAAATAAAGGTCTTAATAAAGGATGCTAAAAAGTTTCAAGCACTATCGGCCATAAAAGATAATTTTATTGTTGATGGAAGAATACAAAGTCCTCACCTATATTCTCCAGAGAGATTAAAGAAAGTTAAAAGTGAACCATATTGTGAGGTTGAAGGCGA
Source organism: Bacteriovoracaceae bacterium (assembly GCA_017858255.1). Classification (GTDB taxonomy): domain Bacteria; phylum Bdellovibrionota; class Bacteriovoracia; order Bacteriovoracales; family Bacteriovoracaceae. Next base: position 28,908 of record JAFMBV010000018.1, on the reverse strand, counting down.
ACTTCCAAAGAATCAACTAGAATTGACTCTCAAAACAAGTGAGACCAATCAGTCTCAGGGTAGAGAGATCATAACTCTTACTCTAGAGAGCAACTCTGGCAAACAAACGCAGATAAGTTGCAATCGAAAAGCTAACACCCCAAATTCCTTCACATGGGACGACGTTCAAGGAATATTCGGTGGAATCCTTGAAGCCGCAATCCCTTAACCTAGAAAAAACTTTACCTCTGCACCTCCTCCTTGAAGAGCTGACCTCTTTTAAGGAGGGACATGCTTTTGACAGAACCCCCTTCCTTGATCGCTCCAAGGGTATTTTAAAATGTGACTGCGCAGGACTTATCACTCTCCTTCTTAAGGAGTTACAGCTCTTTCCTGCGTCCCTACCAAGCCTCCCCAAAGCAAGCGATTACTTTGATCTAATAGAAACACTTGGAGCAAAAGAGAATATTAAAGAGTTAAAGAGACACGATCTTCTCTGTTGGAAAAAAGAAAGACTGCCCCAATCAGGTGATACTGGCCATATTCTAGTCATCAATAGGAAACCGAAGAAAATCACGGAAGAGAAATACTCCCTTGAAATCTTAGAGGTAAATCGTTTTTCAACAGGGATTCAATTAAGAGAGGTTCAAATACATACTTTAAAGGATGGGAGAATATGGGGGGTCGCCTGGCACCCTAATGAAAAGAAGGTTAAGAAAACGAAAGTGGTTGCTGGAACACTTTTCAAAAGAAAGTATTGCTCAAAATGTGAACAAGTTGAAACACTTTGTTTGTGTCCTTACTTTCCAGAAAAGAAACAAACATCACCTAGCATAATTATTCTTCGTCACCCAGATGAAAAAAAACACCCCTTGGCGACAGTACCCTTACTACAAAAGTATTTTAAAGATTTATGTGTAATAGAAGGAGAAGTTTTTAAAGAAAGAAAAGGAACCCTTATTTACCCACACGACTCTAACGCCGTTGAAAAAGGCCTGGCCATCAATCAATCACTAGCAGAACTTCCTCTCATTCTGATTGATGCTACTTGGAAAAAGAGTAAAAGAATTCTTTTTCAAAACCCGTGGCTTAGCAAACTACCACGTTATGAGATATCAGGACTTCAATCAAATTACCTCATTCGGAAACAGAAGACTCCAGGAGCACTCAATACTCTTGAGACATTTTGTGCCTGCTGGAAAGAGCTGGAGCCTAATAAGGCCAATGAACAGCAAGAACTTCTCTCCGCTTTTCATACTTTTATTGAAAAAAAGGTGAATTTTATTGGTAGTCAACGTTTGAAAGAGAATTATCTTAAAGATTTGTCTTAGTTTTTAACACCATTTAAAATCTCATCGGCCCAGGCCTCTAATTCATCTTTTGGTATATCTGTATCGCCATCTCTAAGAGAGATGCCTTCGTCGTCTTCGGCCAAAGTCATATGAGAACTTATTCCGGACTCACTAACTCCTTCAAAATTATCTAGATTTACCCCTTCTGGAGATAATTCTCTACGATGTTCAAGGGTTACTCCTGCGGAGAAACTTCCTGTAAGGATAGGGAGAATTTTCTCTTGATATAAAACAAGATATTCCCATTGATTAAAATTCATAAGAGCATAAAACGCTCCAAAGTCTAGACCTGTTTGTAAGGCCAGATAACCCATCTTACCTCCCCTTTTACGAGTAACGTACTCCGCAAGTCGAGGCAAGACCTTATGGCGTAAAGGGTTAATGAAGGCGACATTTTTAATTCCTGACCAGGCACCATGGTAGAGAAAAGTAAGTGGCATAAGGATTATAAGATCATTTAACGCTAGAGGTTTTGCTATGGTGTGGCCCATCGCTAAGAAGAGATGATCAAACCCCATCGTTAAACCTAAGGTTCCAGCGCTTGCGAGAAATCCTCTGAGAGCGACGCCTCTCCAGGCCTTTACTCCTCGCCCAAACTTTTTGGACAGACTTGCAAACACCTCATCTTTTGGCAAAGTAGCACCAAAAGGAAGAGCACTTTTAAAACTCGCACGGCAATTTGCCTCGGCCATAACGGGGGCAAACACAGCACCACTAACAATAATTTCATAGGGGAATCGCTGAAATTCTTCCTCTCGCCCTCTATAATGCCAAAATAAGGCTCCCCACACTAATGCCATATCCATGGTCATCGTCTTCAATACTAAAGGGTTGTGAGCAAGACAAGAAAAGGAATCTTTATAAAACTTAGATTGGAAAAGTTTTTTCCAACCAGTTAGCGATTTCTCAGAAACACAATCAAGTGTGTCGCAACTTGGTGCCTCTTTTCTTAATCCTTTCCAAAGCCCTTTAACCTTTTCTTTCGTACGACCTAGAATGTTCTTATCTGAAAATGGAGGAACATTTTGAAAGGAGGCAAACTCTCGGTAAGATTGCCTCAAGGCATCACCCAACTTAAGTTCAAAGTCTTCTTTTGTGGCCAATTCTTTTAAAGAGTTGAATTTATTCGCGCTTAAGTGGTCATTCTTAAATAGCCAGGAAAGAAAGCGATCCTCTTCGAATTGATTATCAAGATCACCAAATAGTCGTAGTAGTAGGACTGCATCCTTTTTGATGGTTGTAATATCAGTCGTGGATTTGATATTCTTTTGAGACAGTTGATTATACTGCTCTAACATATACTCCTTACCGGCACGTTCTATACTTCCTCGTTCAGCCTTACTTTGTTTTTTGAAAGCTTCTTGAAAGCGAGAAAATTCTCTTTTATAAAATTCATCAAAAGACTTATTCTCAGCATTTAAAATCTCAGGGTTTTTAATCACCCAATAAGCGAAAGATTTCCATTCATTTTTATCTTGCTTGCTTACATCAAAAATAAACTGTTTATGAGTCATAAAAAGAATAAATTCATTAAGCCTGTCTTTTTCAGCTATTGAGCTTACCTTTTTCTGCGGCATCTTTTCCATAAACCTAAGCATTTCAAAATGCTCTTGGTTTTTATAGCTGTTTGAGAGAGGACGAACACGTCCCCTTGCTTTAATAAAGTTATCGGCCACTTTCTGAAATTCTTCGTTAAAAGGAGTAAAGTCTTTCTCCCCTCTCGCTAAGGCCTCAGTGTAATTTGTAAAAACAGAATGTAGAGAGATGGCCTCCTGATTAAGAACCTCATCTTCAAAATTAGCAGCATCTGCAACGATATCATCGACTAGCGCCTGAAAATCCTCTGTTCCTTTTTGGGCCATAAGCCCTTTTCGAACACTATCGACTCTCTTCGTGAATTGTCTTTCCGGTCTTGTATTTTTAAGAAGCCCTCTCATCAAAGATAGGCACCCTTCTTTCTCAATAGCGGCAGGTGCTCTAAAGAAGCGAACCTGCTTCTGTGAACAGTTCGTCATCAGAAGAACAAAGAGTATGGATAAATTCTTAAAAGAAAATTTCATAGAAGACTTATCGGTTTTAAAATATAAAGTTTTAGGTCTATCAAGTAAGATTTATTGATTGATTCCAAATAGTTATAAAGAAATCTTTTACAATTCCCCCTGTCTTTGTCACAGTTAAAACATGACAAAATTAATCCTTTTTTACCTGCTCTTTTTGAACTCCACCTTTGCCTTTCTCAATATTGAGTCACTTAGACAAGAAAAACTCCAAGGCCGAAATCTAACGGGCTCAACAGGTGTTCGCTTAAATGACCAAAGAGGCAATGTTGATAAGACGCTTATTCAATTTAATACCCTCAATATGATGACTAATGGTCGCAGTAATTTTATCTTTCTCGCTAGTTACCGCTATGGGAAAAGCTTCTCCAGAGAAGACACCAGACAGGGTGATATTCATCTTCGCTACACCAGAGAGTTCACTTCTCGTACTTTTGGCGAAATTTTTCAACAGACTGAGTTCAATAAATTTGAGAACCTAACTCTTCGAATTCTTGCAGGCGGTGGCCTTCGTCTCCAGTTATTTAAAAATGAGCATCAGTCTCTTTTTAGCGGTCTTGGTGCCTTCTATGAAAAAGAAGACCTTATAGGAACCGATGATCCAGAAAACCCAAGAGGAAACCTCTATCTTAGTTATCTTTATAAAAAGAAAAACTACAATATTAGTTCAACACTTTATTACCAACCTAATTTAGAAGATACGGGTGACGGTCGATTTCGCTTTAGTACAGGGCTTGAAACTAAATTTCTTGGGTCTTTTTCCCAAATTCTTGAATACACCATTAAACGAGACTCTCGCCCTCCCCAAGGCATAAAAAAGACGGATGCCAGGCTAAGCGCGGGCTTAAGCTACCACTATTAACCGACCTCAATGATCGGACTTGGGATTTTTCTTACCCCTGCCCAATTGTCACCTCAATAGGTTAAAATATCTTTATGAATAGAGGCTTCTTCTACCTTTTCATTCTTCTTCTTCTCTTATCTGCCTGTGGTGGAGAAAGTGAAGAAGTGGCAACGGCCATTGATCAAGCAAACTTTCTGCTCACTGATAGAGAGTGTTCGAAGGCCCGTGAGGTACTTGATGAAGTCGGCTACCAAAGCTCTAATAATCGTTATATCGCAGTTTATGCCACAACTTATGCCTGTGAAGCGAACTACTCTACCGTCAACTTCTTTGCGAATGACTTAACAGGCTTAAATTCAACTGCAGGTGGTTTCTTTGGCTCCCTTTCGGGCTTTAGCACTTCTGGATTAATGACATCGGCCACAGATACAGACTTTCTCACGCTTCAACAAGCTATCGATACGATTTTATATTCTGGTTCAAATACAACTTCCTCAAGTGCTAATAGAATCTCAGTTTTTGGTCTTAGAGACGCAACAAACCTCAATGTTCAAGCCCTCTATATGATTCTTGTAAACCTAGGTCGTTGGTTGAATTACCATGGGAATGCCGATGCCTTGGGCAATAAAGGTGCTGGAACAAATCCAGAAGCTAATAATTGTCTCTATACTTACAATACTGGTGGAGCAAACTTTGCGGTAATAACGGATGCTCTTGATGATGGTGCAGGACAATCAGGAACATGTAATAGCGCCAATACCCCCTATAATGGCACAACTGATATTACGACAGGTGTGCCTACTACCGATAAACAAAGGCTTTGCCGCGGAATTGTTCTCTTGAATAACTTTATCGACATCATAATAAACGTAAACTTTAGCGGCAATAATACTGGTGACCTTAATAATCTTGGCACAACTTTCAATACTCTTTGCCAGGATGTAACTCAATTTGCGGATGCTCTTTGTGACCTACGCGATATGGCGGGCTGTGAAGCAACTTCTATTGATGACTTAGAAGTTTATGTGGCATGGCTCTTTGAGAGAAACTATAACTAAGAAGCCACAAAGTGCCCGTGAAAACCAACTAGAAGAAAAACCCTAATCAATATCAACCTAAATGATACCTCCAAAGATTCTCTATTTATAGGCCGCTCTATTCACTATCAAAACCAAATGACTGAGAAGATGGTCAATTTGATACTGCAATCAAATTATTTTGTGTAAGAAGATGAAAAGTTCTGACATCGGCCTTTAAAATACCCCGTGGTGCCAGTTTGCCTCTATCCAAGCCCACGTGGTTTTTTCTACAACAGAATCAGGAGAATAACTCCAATAAAAAACAAGCCTAGGAGAGAGAATGAAAACTTGTTTAACTGTAGTAGCGATGATGATGACCTTAATGGTTTCTGCGCGGGCCCAACAAAATCAAAGACTGGAAATCGAATATGGCGGCCAAATTTTTAAGGGTCAATCCGTTCTATTCTTAAAACAAGAAATCACTAAAAAACATCCACGGATTAACTTTAAGAAATGGGACCTAAAGAGAGTAGTCCTAGTAGCAAAATCTGCCAGAGGCTTTGGTGAAGCTCATTTAAAAGTCGGCAGAGATGAATCAAGGATTGAGACAATCGATGGAAATAGACCAGACTTTAGAAATCAAGGAAACTATCACCGCATTTCATTTCGCTCCCCTGGACCGGATCAAGGAAAATGGCAGATTCACCTAAAAGGTAATATTAAAGTTAAGAAAGTTATCATTGTTGCCCAAAAGAAAGCGCCACGTCGTCCACAAGTGACAAGATCTTGCCAAGTAGTGCTAGAGACTGTTTGGGGAAAAGATATTCGTAAATTTTCAGGTCAAGCAACAGGAACACAAGGAACAGGAGTTGCTAGACAAGCCTGCCAAAAGGCCATGAACAAATGTAATCGATTACAAAATGAAGTACCCTTAACAAGATGTCAGGTCCTATAAAGGACTAATATAAGCATAGAAGAGAGTGTCCGCCCAATCCCAAACCTCTCTTCTATGCTTTTAATTTATTTTTGTAACAGACAACCTTCAATACTTGGATCAATCTCATAATCACTTGTTAAGCAGTCATAAAACCAATAGGTTTGTTGACCATATGACGCCCCTTTAATGGCCTGAATATTTCCATTGGCATCTACTTCACAAGGATTATTCATCGTACACTCACGACCAGACTCATTACCTGAATTATTAACGCCAATGACGACTCTTTTTATTTTATCAATTATTGGGGAACCACTTGTACCACCAATCGTTTCACAACCTGGTCGACTATAACGAAGAGAATCTTGAAAGACCCAATCTTGCTCACGTAACTCATGAACAAACTCTTCAAGCTGACAAGAGTAGCCTCTTTCCCAATAACCAGAGATTACTTCAATCTCAGTATTAAGGTATGCCCTTACATCCGAGAGTTCAAAGGCCTTAATTCCTTTACTCTCCAACTCTTCAAAAGTTTGTTCGATACGAAAAAGTGCGGCATCAGTTCCAGTCATCGTGGCATAGAGAATTTTTTCTGCACGGATTCTAATAAAACGCATATTTGTGTCTGCCACTTTCATCCGTCTGCGATCTCTCTGATTAATAATATTTGTTCCAGGTTTGATAAATCTACGACTCACGCAATGACCATTCGTTAAAACGATTGCCTTGCTTGTTAGCGGTTGACCTTTAAAGCGAACTAAAGAGCCACTACAGTTTGAAAGTTTTACAATACCTTCAAAGTTATAAGTACCTAAACTAACCGGTGGTTCGATATTTGCTTTGAGAAGATTTAAATCAATTGGCCTATAGGCGAATATTGGTAGGATAAAAAAACTAAAAAGAATTACTTTGAATACGTTTGCCGCAACTGTCATCATTTCCTCCGTGAAACTTATGTCTTCCTAAATCATGGTTTGTGGCCCAAGCTATGACAATCATTGGTAATATTAAGTTTGAATTTAGAGAAAATGACAGAGTAAAAAGGTCTTAAACTAAAAACAAAACCCCCCTTAAGTGCCTGATTTTAATAAACTAAAACGAAGAGGTGTCACTAAGATTATATCTAATTTTAAGATAGGATAGATAAAAACATTCTAATTTATAGGATCAAAATACCATGGTAACAATGCCCATAATCTTTTTTAGGAACAGACCATGAAGAACATTAAAAATGTAGCCATCCTCCTCACACTAATCATTTTCAGCAATATCACCCTTGCAGAAGTAAGTGTTCTCTTTCACCCTTACGATGACACTTTTAGCGCCATTGTTACCCGCTTAAAAACGGCCCGTGAAAGAATTGACCTGGCCCTCTACAATTTAGAGGCCTCTGATCAAAGTTCAATTATTACCTTTTTAAAGACTAAAGAAATTCAAAACCGTATTAATTCTAATGAACTTTCAATTCGCCTTATTTTTGAAGGCTATTCTTCTAAAGAAGAGAATTTAGCAAAGATGTTAACTCTCGAGAAAATCGGAATTGACGCTCGTGCGCTTTCTTCTTCAAAGAAAATGCATCATAAGTTTGCGGTCATAGATGGTAATAGAGCAGATGGCAGCGTCATCTCAGGGTCAGCAAATTGGTCTATCGGCTCCCTTAAGAATTACAATGAAAACATTCTCTTCTTTGACCAAGAGGGAGATATGGCCCAACAATTTCAGGAAGAGTTTGATTTCCTCTGGAATATTAGCAAAGAAATTGGTCATAAAAAGGAAGTACGTCCCTATACATTTGAAAAGACAAGTCCAAGTATCGGAAAAGTTTACTTTAATCGAAACAACTTTTTAGCTCGAAATGGCCAATTACGAAAAAAGAGTAACGATGTAGGCTTTCGTCTGACAAAAGAAGTTGTTCGCGCTATTGACGAAGCAAGTGACAAAATCGAAATAGCTACTACCCGCCTAAAACTACGCCCCATCTATAATGCTTTAGTTAGAGCAGCAAAAAGAGGTATAAAAATTCAAATTGTCGTAACAATGGGCGAATATGAGTGGGCATCAAAAAGGGCAAAAATGAAAATAAAGAACTGCTCTGATGAATTTGATCGTAAATGTTCTTCAAGTATGAACTATGCTGCTTTTTTGGCAAAAGATAATTATGAGGGCCATGAAAATGTCGACATTCGTCTAAAGTTCTTCCACCTTAAAACTGCGGCATACCTAACAAAGCAAATGCATTCTAAATATATTATTATAGACGACCACCTTCTCTTAACAGGGTCCTTTAACTGGTCCTATTCTAGTGAGTTTAATCACATAGAAAATATTATTGAGTTAAAAGAGATTGAGGCAAAAGAGGTTTTACTAGATTTCAATAAAGACTTTCATAAGCTTTGGCAACAAGGACGTCAAAACTTAGGTAAACTCCACAAGAAAATAACTGATGTTAAACGTGATAAAGAGAAAATGGACTGTGGTTTCTCTCCCATTTCTTTAGAATATAAAGAGATTGATGGTCTGCTCAAGAGAGGTCAAAGGTTTTGTCAATAAGACTGAAAAACGGCGGACCTTGAGCTTATTTCTTAAACTCATAAAGATTACCGAGCATAACTTCATCTTTATCAAAAATAGGATCATTAAGAGTACGAACAAAGTGTTGGTTATTCTTATGTCCTTTTAAATAGACGGCTTGCTCTAAAAACCCCTCGTCTGAAAAGGTGCCCCAATTTACGATTCTTTGGAAATTAATAATATCCGCTCCTATGGTAAGACCCCAATTCGCGAAATCTACCATTTCATTGTAATTACGATTTTGGACCACAAAATCAAGTTGTAATAGATCAAAGGCTTTTTTCTTCCTAAGTTCACCTAGGAAATCTAAGTTCTTCTTGAGTTTATTAAAGTCACCACCTCTTCTGACAACTCTATAGGTTGATTCCTTCGCCGCATCAACAGAGACACAAATAAGACCAATGTTATTATGAATACCAGACATCTGTTGCCACATCTCTTCATTTAGTAAGGTTCCATTTGTGACTAATTGGATCTTTAGCTGTGGGTACTGACTCCCCTTCAAGGTGGTTAATAGTTGGCGATAATACTTGGAGGCCAAAGGGTCTCCCCCAGAACATAGAATCAACAACTCCAGATCCTTAAGCACATTTTCTAAAAGTTGCTCATGCATATTAACCATGGCCTCATACTCAGAACCATGACTTAGCATTATCTCTTTCGTTCTGCAGGAAGGACAGCTCAGATTACAAGACAAATCATTTGCCATATTAATCTCTAAAGGTCCCTTTGAAAGAACTTCTCTCTTATTTTTTATGATGTCTTCCAAGTAAGGATCCTTGACATCAGAGCGTTCAGGTAACCTGTTGTCGCTAATTAATGGACATAGGTCATGGTTACAATAACGAAAGCTTCCATCTAAGATAGAGCGACGGATTCTACGATAAACCTCCCCATTCCAAATTTCATCGATCGTTTCCCTGTTTAAATCTCCAACTATTTCAGGAAGCCAAGAAGGACAGCAGCTATGACAATGAACTGCTCCCTGTTCATGTCGCCCTAGCTCTAACCAAGTGAAAGGTTTTTTACAAAACTTAGTCTTTAAACTCATGACCTTAATCTACCTAACTTCACTCAAAATTAAAACAGTCGGTAAATAGGCTTAATTTGCAACAAAGTAGTCCAAATGAAACAATACGTGCTGAAAGAAAGTTATAAGGGTAGGACGAAATGAAGATTCTAATCACTGGTAATCGTAAGAAGGATTTATGTTGCGAAATTGTTAAAGCATTTGAGAGAGAAGGACATGTTTGCCTGACAATTAGTAGAGAGAATGGTTATGACTTCAGTGAAAACCCCTATGGCCTAATAAAAAAGATTGTCACCCTCGCAGATGATTACGATTGCTTCGTAAACCTATATGCTAACTACTTTTTTAATCAAAGTTTATTGGCCCATAAAATTTTCTGTGATTGGTATGATAAAGGTTATCTTGATCGTCGTATCATCAATATTGGCTCAACGACAGACCGTGTTCATAGAGGAAAGAGAAATCTCTATCATTTTGAAAAGCGAGCATTAAGAGAGCTTAGTTCTAGTCTAAGTTTACAATCAGTATGGGACAATGCCCCTCTGGTCACCCATTTATCTTTTGGTACTCTAGACAATCGGGCCGAACAAAACCCAGGAAGGAAAACTCTTTCATTAGAAAAGGTTGCCGAATACGTCATCTGGCTTATTAACCAACCCAAGGGCATCCATATTAATGAGCTTTCTTTAGACCCTCTTCAACGAGAATATTAGTTATTTATAAATAATTCCCTTAACCTGAGAGACCTTAACTTTGATGTGGTTAAATTCTAAATGCCTCACATCTTTTAGGCTTCTTGCCTGACTTGGGTGCTTAAATTCGATATGGCTGGCCTGCTGCATCTCTAATACTTTGCTCCCTGTTACAATCATATTAATCCTATCAAGGTCCAACCTTTTTCCAGCGCCAGTAATCTCGCCTAAAAGAACCTTTAGTCCTCTCTGCTGAAGCTGATTGATACTTATATTATGGGCCTTCAAAACTTCAATGGCCTGACCAGCACCAGTTATTTCTCCAGCTAGTGCTAAGGAACTAAAAAGGGTCAAGGTAATTAACAGGATCATAGATTTCATTGTAAGGCTCCTTTGATCTTAGGCATTTTTAAAGTATCTGCCATATCCAAAGTAAAATAGGGAATATTTCCCTCGTAAAATGGTGACTGCATAATAATCATTATTTTCTTTATTGCTTCTTTCTGTACTTCTTTGACTTTCTTTATACCGTCTTCATTAAGACCTTCACTCATCGTATAAAAGAGATTATTTCCTTCACTAATTTCCTCTGGTTTATAGTGGGAGACTAACTGAGGCATATGATTGGCGACCATATTCACATCGAGAGCATAGTCTTTACGAGTGGCATGGAGTTTTTCTTCTTCTTTTTTTTCAGTGATTAGACCAGCGTTCATTAATTCTTCTAATTTTTTTAGGCCTAGGCGTCCATAATTATCTTGTATTTCAAAACGGCTTGTTCCACACCGGTTGGCCGCAAGCTTATATATAAAATATGAAGTTGAATCTTTTAAATAATAGTTTAGGTCTTCTGAATACTGATGCGTAATTCCCTCTTCAGCATAGGGTCCAAATGTTTCCTTAAGAAGTTCGCCGATAGGGCCCTCACATTTTTTTATTAAAATAGAGAGGCGCTTTTCCTTGGTAATAGAGCTAACAAGACCAAGAACGGTATGAGGAACAGGATCTCCTTTAATTGAATTACTTCGAATTCTTCTTAAGGTTGTGGCCCCTACACCAGACTTATTCGCCAAAGCATTCATACTCATATGAGGATGTTGGACAAAATAATTATCAACGAGCTCTTTCAGCTGAGTTGTTAGGGTCACTACTGGCTCTCCCAATACTAGATTCGAGAAAACTTACCAGAGATTCACTTGAAATTAACAAATATTGTAATTAATTAGGGTACCTATTGTTTAAATGTTATTTTTTTCAAGAAAATGACATCATTATATTAGTTATTTTAAAAACGTAGTGCCAAAAAGACCCCATAATTTGCTCAACTTTGTTCGACTTTGCTCGACTTTATCAACCTCAATACCATTTTAGTAGGTTTGTATTTAGATTTTAGTATAATCAAGTAAAATCATCGATTCTCTTAAAGGCATTATATGGTCAGTGGACTTAATAATATTTACAGCAAAGATCTTGGAAAAGCCCTCTTAAAAACAGAACGCTATTTTATATTAGGTAAAATTACCTATTTCTTTGCCATAGCAGTTCATACATCGTGGCTCTTCCTCTTTTACTTTTTAGGCTTTGAAAAAATGGCCATTTTTAATATTTTTAGTATTTTGACTTTCATCTTATGTCTTTATTTAAATAAAGAGAGAAAGTTTCTTTTGGCCATCTCAATTGCCACGATTGAGATACTTTTACATCAAATTTTAGCAGTAAATTTTTTAGGCCTATCAACAGGATTTCAAAACTATCTCTTTGCCCTTATTTTCTTGCCCTTTTTAACTGATAAAGAAAATCTTTCCATCAAATTTGTACTCTCCATAAGTATAATCATAACCTACATGTACTTAGACTTTCATTTCAAAATGGCTGCACCGATATATTTAGTTGAAGAAAACATTGCCCTTTATTTTAATGAAATTAATATCTTTTTCTCACTATCACTCATCTGCGTATGGGCCTATTACTTTAATAATTCCGTAAATGTGGCCGAAGAGGCCCTAGAAAAAGAACAAGAAAAAGCTGAAAATCTCCTTCACAATATCCTTCCTATCCCTATTGCTGCTCAATTAAAGGAAGGTAAAACAAGTATCGCAGAAGGGTTTGATGTGGTTACGGTACTCTTTCTAGACATTGTTGGTTTTACACAATTGTCGTCCACTAAAACACCAAATGAGCTAGTAGATATCCTCAATAAAATCTTTTCTCAGATAGATGATCTGTGTGAAAAGTATAAACTGGAAAAAATTAAAACAATTGGTGACTCTTATATGGTGGCAAGTGGAATTCCAGAGTTTCACTCAGAACATGCCATTCAAATGGCAGACTTTTCTCTTGAGCTTCAAAAGGTTTTCTTAGATATTAATAAAGAATTGGGGACATCGCTACAAATAAGGACAGGAATCAATAGTGGTCCAGTCGTGGCCGGTGTTATTGGTAAAAAGAAGTTTATCTATGACCTTTGGGGTGATGCTGTTAACGTCGCCTCACGCATGGAGTCTCATGGTGTCGTAGGAAAAGTTCAGGTATCAGATTCAACCTACCAGCTTCTGAAGGGTAACTTTGCCCTCTCCGACAATGGTGAGAAAGAGGTCAAGGGGAAGGGATTGATGAAAACCTATTTACTCGAGGGTCGATTATAATAATTCCATGTACTTAAGTAGAATTAACTAATGTCACAAAACTATAATTTCAAACGTATTAAGGTAAAGAATGAGTAATGATGAAGAGCTTATGAAGAATTACCAAGCTGGTGACATGAGCTCTTTTGATGAGCTGTATGGTCGCTATAAAGGTAAAGTTTATGGATTCATATCCTCTAGGGTTAAGGAGCACTCTCGCGATGAAATCTTTCAACGAGTTTTTACAAGACTTCATCAAAAAAAGCACCTTTATAAACAAGAATACCCTTTCGCACCCTGGTTCTATACGCTGATAAGAAATGTGATTATAGATTTTTATAGAGAAAGAAAATTTGAATATATTGAACTTAATGAAGAGATGATGTGGGAGAGAGAGGATGAAATACAAGAATTTGACCTCTCTATCCTTGAAAGCTTAGATGAGAAGGAGGCCCTACTCCTATACCAAAAGTTTGTGGAGGGGCTCTCTTATAAAGAATTAGAAGATAAGCTGAATATTAAATCGGCGACGTTGAGAAAGCGTATTAGTCGCCTGGTAAAGAAATTAAAAGATAATCTTGGATATAACTAATGAAAGACTATTTGAAATTTATAAAGTCTGATAAAAAAACCTCTTCTGACCTTGATTTAAGAATCAGAGAGAATATAAGTGACCTTCAACGAAAGGACCTTATTTCTCTTCATCTAAAGATCATTTTCTTATACACAATCACGGGGTTTATATCTCTTGCCATCTGCCCACAATTTGGACTCAATCCTTTTAATCGTTCGCCAGAACTTATTCACATGTTTATGCAATATGGAACTTGGGCGTGTGGATTATTTTGTGGCAGCCTCTTTATGGGAATAGGCGCTCTCATTAAATTCATGGTTTTAGGAAGAAAAGATATCCTCTTGCTTAGTAGAGTATCCACATTAAATATTACGATTGTTAGCGCTCTCATTTATGGACTATTCATGATGATAGGAAATAGAGATGCCAATAGTTTTATAAATTTTTCGATTGTCTTCTTTTCATTCTGGTTGTTAGGTAGCATTATTTGGGACCGTATCTCTTGGTTAATCTTATCTCAGTACACACTTAGATCTAATTCAGGGAATTAGGACTCTTCCTATCAACTCTTACTTATGTCTGCCTAAACCACTCAGCTATTAAAATGGTCTTTAGAAACTAAAACTATCCATCAACAAGCCTAAAGAAATCTAAGCTATTCACAATTTATTTTTTAGGCTATGATTTTGCTCATGATTTGTACGACTGCCGCGAAATGCTACGGAGAATTTCTTAAGTTAAAGATAGCTGGAATTATACCCGTCGATAAAACCCTCCATGTAATAGTAGGTTATTTTATTATGCTTTTCATGCTCAAGAAATTTAAAACAAGTTTTCTCTCTTCTCTATTTGTCGTCGCCGCACTGGCGCTCTTAAAGGAACTCATTGATAGTCGCGTTTTGAATTACACCTTAGAGGAAGGAATAATGGATTTTTCAGCTTCTATTATTTTGCCATCGTTCATGATTTTCATAAGAAAGTTAAAAACTGGCAAGTATTCCTAGTGCCATCCCTTACGATTCTCGTTCCCATTTTAAATGAAGAGAGTCAGCTCCCTCTCCTCTTTAAAACTCTTAAAAACTACCCTAGAGAATATCCCATCCTCTTTTGTGATGGTGGCTCGAAAGACTCGAGTATAAAGCTTATAAGAGAGTCCGGTTTCAACTATATTTGCAAGCAACTCGATAATCCGTCTATTTTGAAGACAATTCATATTGGTATAGAACAAATCAAGTCATCTTATACCCTCATCCATCCTGTTGATATAGTGGCCTCTAAGGCCCTTACCGACTTACAAATTATGAGTGAAGATTATGGCTTCTTTCCAAAGAGATATGATACTGGAGGGACCCTCCTAACAATTCAATCGATACTCTTAAATAGGGTAAGAAGTAAGCTATTCAATAAGTTTGTTTGGACTAATTGTCTCTATATTAAAACGAATTTATTAAAAAGCTTTATACCCAACGAAGTAGGTTTCCTCGAAGACATCAAGATATGTGATTACTTAAGAAAGAATTCTTTTAGAACAAGAGTTCACAGAGAAAAAGTCATCGTATCAAGTAGGCGTTATAAGAGAAGTGGGGTCATTAACCAGGTGATGAGAAACTATTTTATTATGTTCGCTTTTCGAACAGGCCTAGGAGATATGCAAAAGCTTAAGAACGTATATTCTAAAGGTCGTATTCTTAGAAGCTCATAAAGACGTAGCCGAGTTTATAGACGAGAGAGTAATATTCGCCATAAGTAGAGCCTGGAGATTCCTGAAACAAGAAAGAAACACTGGCATAAAGTTTATCAAAGAGCATCAACGTATAGACCCCTTCATACTTAAATACGGCCTCTACTTTTGAAGTATCGATCGTGTCATTATAAGCTTGAAAATAGGAAGCACCGACCCCTACATTTAACTCAAAACGACCAATCGGTGAAAAGAGGACTCCTCGAGTATTCATTAGTCCATTAACTCTTTTGGTTTTTAAGGACTGAAAACGCTGTTGATTGAGGTCTGTTCTTGCCACCAAGCGAGATGTTTCAAAGGAAAAATCTGGATAGAATCCATAATCAAAAACAAGTTCTTTCTTATTTTTGACTTGTCCTGTGATCCCAACCCCATAGCCTTCCTGTTCACCAGACTCATAGTCGGTGCCATTGACCGAGGCATAGTGCTCATCGTAGTTAACCTTACCCTCTATAGAGTTAAAGCTTGAGAGATGAGAGCAAGAAACTAAAAAAGATAGTGAGAGTATTACAATTAGATTTTTCATATCTAAATATTAACTCGAATAAATCCCTGTTGGGAAATAAAAATCTGAATTAATGACTAAAGAGTCACGATCTCAAAAAGAAAGCATGTGGAAATCAAGATGATCCTTTAAAAAGGTTTGAATAAAGTAATAGCTATGATCATGACCGTCTTGGTAACGAATATTGACGCTTTGACCACTATCGGTGGCGGTCGCCTCTAGGTTTCCGGTTAACAGTTGCTCCTTGAGAAATTCGTCAGCATTTCCCTGGTCGATAAACAGAGTATCTTTGCGAGTAAATCCATTTTTTAATAGTTCACAAGTATCATACTCTTTCCAACTCTCGCGTTCTTCTCCAAGATAACCATTAAAGGCCTTTACTCCCCAAGGGCAAAAACTCGGGTTAACAATTGGAGAAAAAGCCGATACTGATGAGAATATATTGGGGTTTTTTATTCCCAAGATGAGAGCACCATGGCCGCCCATGGAGTGACCCATTATTGAAATTTTTTGTACGGAAAATTGTTTTTTCAAAAGAGGAACAATTTCTTCTAGAATATAATCATACATCCTGTAGTGATCTTTATAACCTTCAGTAGTGGCATTGACATAGAAACCTGCACCAGAGCCAAAGTCATAAGCCTCGTGCTCTCCAATAAGAGAAAGACCTCGTGGAGAAGTATCTGGACATATAATCATCGTACTTGTACCAGAGAGTTCCTTTTGGGCACCAGCTTTTGTTATAAAGTTTTCTTCATTACAAGTCAGACCAGAGAGCCATATAATGGCATTTTTGACCTCACCATTTGGTGTATAAGTTGAAAAAGACATGGGAGTCTTAGTCACCTGGGAGTCGTGCTCGAAAAACTGAGTCTTACCTTCGAAAGTCACATGTGATTTCTTGAGTCGTAAATCCATCTAAGACTCCATTGTAAAATCAATAACCGTTCTAATACTCTTCCCTTCATGCATGAGATCAAAGGCCTCATTGATCTTACTTAAAGGTAACTTGTAAGTAACAAGGTCATCCAAATTAATTTTTCCTTCCATATATTGATCAACATAGCCTGGTAATTCACTTCTGCCCTTCACTCCACCAAAGGCAGTACCACGCCAAACTCTTCCCGTTACCAACTGAAAAGGTCTTGTCGAAATCTCCTGACCGGCACCTGCGACGCCAATGATTATCGACTCCCCCCAACCTTTATGACAGCACTCTAAAGCAGAACGCATGAGATTAACATTTCCGACACATTCAAAAGAGTAATCAACCCCACCATCAGTCAGTTCGACAATCACCTCTTGAACTGGACGATCGTAATTTTTCGGATTTACGAAGTCTGTTGCACCAAATTTTTCGGCCATTTTAAATTTATCTTCATTTATATCAACCGCAATAATCTTTGAGGCCTTTGCCATTTTAGCACCCTGAATAACAGAAAGACCGATTCCTCCCAGGCCAAAAACAGCAACCGTTGCACCTTCCTCAACCTTTGCTGTATTTAATACTGCGCCAATTCCAGTTGTAACTCCACAACCCAATAAACAGATTTTATCCAAAGGAGCTTCTTTATTTACTTTGGCGAGAGAGATTTCTGGAAGCACAGTATATTCAGCAAAAGTAGATGTCCCCATATAGTGAAAAATAGGTTTGCCATCTTTTGAAAACCGGCTTGTACCATCGGGCATGAGGCCCTTTCCTTGAGTCTCTCTTATGCGCTGACATAAATTCGTTTTTCCTGACGTACAGAACTTACACTCTCCACACTCTGGAGTATAAAGTGGGATCACGTGGTCCCCCTTTTTAAGAGTGGTAACACCCTCGCCTACCTCTTCAACAATACCGCCACCTTCGTGGCCAAGAATTACGGGAAAAAGCCCCTCAGGATCTTCGCCAGATAATGTGTAAGCATCCGTATGACAAACACCTGTAGCAAGAAGCTTAACCAAGACTTCACCTTTCTTTGGCCCTTCTAAGTCAACCTCTTCAATTTTTAATGGTTGTTTTGGACCCCAGGCGACAGCAGCTCTTACTTTCATATTTTATTATCCTTTATAGCTCAAAGATTTAGATTTTTAGGAATTTTAAAAGCTCTCCGTATCTCTGACAACCCTTAAGGGCCAAACAGGTCGAGACTACCTAGCGTAGAAAAGTGTAAAAACTCTATTCACACCCTAAATATTTTTCAAATAGGCACTAAAAACAGCCTCTTACCGTGATAATACCAGCATGACTCTAAGATTATTAAGCCTATTGCTTTGCCTATCCTTGCCCTCAGTATCCTGGGCGGCCAAATGCTTAAGTATTGGTGATGCTCAAAGTGCTCTATCAATTGAGAAAGGTAGAGGATTTGCCCCTAGGCTTGCAGAGTCTTTAAAAGACAAAGGCTACGAACTCACAACTTATGCCCTAATTGGTTCTGGAGCGAAGGACTGGCTAACTGATCCAACAAAAAACGACTCTCTCATTTTGGGTGAACTCAATACACCAACAGAGATCAATCCCTTCGTCTTTGGAAAGTCGGATCTAAAGCTAGATAGAACAACTTCAGAATCATTTATCAAACAAATCTTTAATTTTCATAAGAACGAAGACATTGACTGTATGCTCATTCAGCTTGGTGATAACGATCTTTTTAAAGATGGGGCACCTGTGGCTTTAAAAGAACTTGTAGAGGTTATTGTAAACCAAGAGCAGAGACCACGCGTATGTGGAATTGTTCTACCGTCATTTAAAGAGTTGCGAGAAAAAGACGAAAACCCTTTTATAACAAACAAAAGAAAGGCCAACTATATCGAGAGAGTAAGGCATCACTTGCAAAAGTCAGGACTACTACAAGAGTGTCCCCTGCTCTCAACCATGACACCAGAAGTTCACGAGCTCTTAAAAGAAAATGATAAAAGTTTTACGACTGACGGTCTCTATTTTAATGATCGTGGTGCTAGTATTTGGGTTAAAGAGGCGCTCAAAAAACACCCTCTTCTCTAGACTCGAATAAACCTTCACATAACAAGCTAATATTACAGCATTTAGATGAAATCCCCATTCGGAGAATACCTGTTATTCCTGTAGCGATTAGTTTTCTTCCTGAAATTGCATTAAACCTAACAGAAGAAAAGGAATCAACTTATGAAAATATATTTTCTAATAGGACTATTTTTGATGAAGAGTTTAAGTGCAGAGGGAATCGATAACGGTATTTATAAAATTTTCTTAACCTTTAATGATGGCCCCGTCTTCGAGGATATTCTCATCAAGGAGTCCTCACAAAAAAGTAGTTTCACGGTGCCAGGAAACTTTACAAAGTCTATTCAATTAAATGAACAGGGAGAAGAGTTAAGTTTCTTACTAGAGGCCAAAGAGTTTGGTCAGGATTTTAAATTTGAGTTTAAAGCAAAAATTATAAACAAAGACACTACCAATCAAGACTTTGTTGGTCATGTGTATGACTTTAATAGTCAAAAACAAATAGGCAAGTTTAAGGGAGAGAAGCTACATGAATCCACTCAATGCATCAGCGGATATCATCACTCATATTAAAGAACATCGGAGTGTTCGTGAATATGAAAAAAGAGAAATAAGCGAGAAGGACTTAACCAAAATCCTAGAGTCAGGAATAAGGGCCTCAAGCTCAGGCAATATGCAGGCCTATAGTATTATTGTCACGAAGGACATCAATATTAGAAAAGAACTCTACCCCCATCACTTTAATCAAGAAATGGTTATGGATGCGCCAGTATTACTCACATTTTGTGCCGACTTTAATCGCATGAGAAAGTGGTTAGATATATCTAATGCTCCAGAGAATTTTGATAACTTTATGAGCTTTATGATCGGCTCAATCGATGCAACCTTGGCCTCCCAAAACTGCGCGCTAGCAGCGGAATCGCTAGGGCTTGGTGTGTGCTACATGGGCACAACACTGGCAAATGCCCATAAGATTGGTGAAGTTTTAAATTTACCGAAGAATGTCGTACCAATAGTCGGTTTTTCTCTTGGTTATCCTAAAGGAGTAACGAATAAGAAAGATCGCCTTCCCCTTAGCAGCATAGTCCATGAAGAGAAATATCAAGACTACACAACAAGCGAAATTCAAGAGATTTACAGAGAACGTGAACAAAGTGGAATGAAGAGATATAAGGACGTTAGAGAATTAAATGAGAAAATTGAAGCAGGCCATATTGAAAACCTTGCTCAGGTTTATACTAAGATAAAATATACGAAAGAGAGTCATGAGTTATATTCAAGAAATCTTTTCGAATACCTAAAGGAGCAAAACTTTTTCAATTAATCTTTGACAAAAATTCCAATAAAAAACTATCTAATTTTCTAATGTCAGTTAAAATAAACAAATATATATTTTAAGGACATTAGAACATTAGGACATATAAAGATGAATCAAACCATTCAGGATAATAGTAATAAACTACCAGAAAATGCCCGAGGACTTTGCTGGGGTGCATTTTTCCTGACTTTTATTTGGGGTATCTTCAATCGAGTATGGATCTCTCTTCTTATCTTTATTCCTATTGTTAATATTGTAATGGGCTTTGTCTTACTCTTCAAAGGCCGTGAATGGGCATGGGAAAAAGGGAAATGGCAAAATGTTGAACATTTTAATAAAGTACAGAGATATTGGAGCATTGCTGGGTTCATAATCGTTGGAGGGAGTTTTATCCTTGGATTGGCCGCCTCCATAATGATTCCTTATTTTTCGACCTATCAGAAAAAGGCCATGCGAACTGAGGCAAAACTTCACTTAGTAAGACTAAACACTTCAATGGAATCCCAAATGGTCGAAACCGGCAACTATACTCACGACTGGCAAAATCTCGTACCAAATAACTCCCAAGGCAGGTATCGCATCGAAACAATTGAAACCATGCCGGAGTTGGCGGATATTTGTCCAGACTGCACGGTTTCAAATACCAGCTTTAAATTTGCGGCCGTTGGAAACCTAGATAGTGATTCAGACTTAGATATTGTGACTATCAATCAAGAGGGAGAGATAGAGGTCATTCTAGAGGACTAAAGTCCTTGTAAATATTACTGATCTTAGACTTTTTACCCTTCTAACTCCTTAATTATTCTATTCTCCTTAAGAGGAGAATTATATGAATTATCAACTACTAGGCGCCTGCCTAATGCTTTTGGTTTCCCCTATTACTAGTGCTAACTTTTTTAGTATCCAACCTCCAGTAGAACAAGGAGAGATTTGGGGACCTAAACAGGTCGCCAATGTAGAAGAAGTAGCAAGAGTATTTAGAGAAAGTCTCATAGAGGCCACTGGTGATGCTCCCCTCATGAGAAGAGATGCTCACCCTAAGGCCCACGGATGTGTAGAAGGTAGCCTACAGATCAACCCTGAAAATTTAAAACCAGAACATCAAGTAGGCCTTTTTAAAGAACAACAAACATATAAGACTATTACTCGTTTTTCTAATGGAGACCCAAATCATAAAAAAGATGATGATAAGGCGGACGTTAGAGGAATGGCGACAAAAATCCTCGGTACGACTTATAAGAATCTATTACAAGAGGCTTCCATTGAAGAAGATCAAGTTCATGATCTCGTTTTTATGAATTCGGATGAGTTCTTCATAAGTAATCCAAAACAATATGAAAAATTTATGAATGCCACTCAAGGACGTTTTGGGGTCCTTCCCTATCTTTTAACACACTGGCGCTCTCTTGGAGTAATCCTTAAAGCACGGGAGAAAATTGCAAACCCACTAGATATCAACTATCGAAGTGCCACTCCCTATAAGATTGGTCCTAACTCCATGAAAATGAAGTTTGAGACTTGTAAAAAGCATGTGGATGTTATGCCAAAGAATGCAACGCCTAACTTTCTTAGTGAAAAGCTAGCTAAGTCATTAGCTGCTGGTGAAGAGTGTTTTGACTTCTTAGTGCAAATAAATCGTGATCCTAAAAAGAACGATATTGAAGATTCTATTAATAAGTGGAACGTGAAAAAGTCACCTTTCGTTAAAGTGGGTCGTCTAACTTTAAAGAAGCAAGTTGGATTTTTAGAAGACGCCTCTAAAGATAAATGCGAAAAAATGACCTTTAACCCATGGCGAGCGCCTATGGCAAATCGACCTCTTGGTGGTTTAAATAGAGTTCGTCTTGAAGTATACTTACGTCAGTTTGAATTTAGAACAGAATATAATCAAAAATAAGTATCAAGCATTTATATGGTAGACTCAAAAAAAGTACTATGTAAGATTCCATTTCAACAGGCCTTTATTTATCCAACGAATAAAGGCTTTAAAACTCATCATTGCTGTATAGCAAAATCCAAAGAACAGTTTGTCGATAATTTAGAAGAATTAAAAAACTCTACTTACTTAAAAAAAGTAAGAACTGAGTTCTTCGGGGATACTCTCCCGGAATCTTGTCAACAATGTATCTTAATTGAACAGGCAGGCGAGAAGAGCAAGAGACAGAAGTCCTTTTTGGATCCCGTGTACGATAATGAAATCATTGTTAAAGATGATGGAGAGCTTCTTAACGACCTTGTGGACTTTGATCTCAGAGCTGATAATACATGTAATTTAAAGTGTATTATGTGCTCACCTCTACAGTCTTCTCTTTGGCATGAAGATATCGATATATTCAATAAACATATCGTCAAAGTTACAGAGGGAATTAATACCCGTAAAAATGCCATGGACTGGGATTATATAAAAGAGCATACCTTCAATAAAGCGAAGAAAATTAATATCGTAGGAGGAGAGCCCTTTTACATGAAGGATGTTATTAATTATCTGGAAGAGCTATCACAATATTCATTTAATAGAGATAATACATTAATAGCCATCACGACCAATGGCGTGTCCTTTAATGACAAATTAGAAAAAACACTTTCCCTCTTTAAAAATATAAATATTACGGTCAGTATCGATGGTTATGACCAGGTTAATGAATATATTCGGTTTCCCACAAACTGGTCGACCTTTACAAAAATATTGGAGAGGTTGAAAGAGGTAGCGACAAGGTTAGACTTCAATTTAACTTTTAGTGCGCTAAACCTTCCAGATATTTTGAATGTCGAAGAATTCTCCAAAGGAAACAAACTAAATATCCATAGATTATATCACCCAGACATAATCAGAATAAATAGTTTAAGGCCCCATATCATTGAAGAAGTAAAAAGGGACCACCAAGGGAGAGACTCTCAGGTAAGTAGAAAAGTTTTATCATACCTAGAGGACTATCAATTTGATGCCACTGCGAATCAGAGGCTTATCAACTATCTTCATGACCTTGATTCTAAAAGAAATCTATCTGGCCCTAAACAAATCCCTTGGGCTTTTGCCTAGTCTACTGAATTAAATAATTGTGGGTTTCTCTTTTCGACAAAATAAACAAGAAAAACTGAATAGGCCGCTATCTGAGAAAAGAAGGAAGTGTGCCCTCCCATGACAAAGCTAACCCCAAAATGAAAGCATGCCCAAAGAACAGCAAAGACCAAACCTATTGAAGGTCTTATTAAAGACAAAAAAGAAAAAAGTTGAATAAAAATCACAACTCCTGCGAAAACCATAAATAGACTTGGATAATTAACCATTAGAAACTTCGTTTCTTCCTTCAATCCAGGAATATATTTAGTTTGTAATAATAAGTTGTCTGAGAATATCCACGCAGATCCTGAATAGTATAATTTCTGTACCGCATTTGAAGTCATGACATAGACAATATGAAACATACAAAGTTTTATAGGAAGTCCATAAAACCAAGCCTTCTTCGTTATTTGCTTTCTTTTAAAAAGAGCGTCTATTGACCAGGAATTTGAGGCCGGAAATAAAGCAATTATTAGTAGGTTCAAAGAAATAACATGATAAGAGTGATAAACATGACCAAAGTTATAGTCGTAACCAATTATAAACATAAGGCTCAATGCGGCCACAACGGCACTCAAACGATAGAATAGGCCGAGAGTTGCTAGCACGCCAAAGACCAGCCATACATTCCAGATAAGATAAAAACTTTCCTTACTTAGCAGTGGTCCTGAAAAAAGTTTAAAAAAACCAATAGGTTTCCAAAACTTCGCTTGGTAAAGACCTTCATTAAAATCAGGTCTTTGAACAAGTATCAAGGCCCCTAAAAACATCAAAACCCTCACAAGCGCTAGGTTTTTAGAACTTAGCTCTGGCATCCAAAACGTTTCCCATATTTTATAAAGTCTCTTCACTTTAAGGTATCCTTGAACAAAACCTCTCGCCTATCAGGTTGAAATAGGTTATTTCGAGATATCTTCTCCCAGTAATTTTGATAAACTATAACTTCTGAGCCTACGACATAATCATTATTTTTCTTTAATCTTGGATAAATTACTTCGTCTAAAATTTTTAAGAAGCGCTCCCTTTTACCTAAATGACTATAGGCAGGGGAAGAGAAACGATTTTTCTTAACACCAAGGATTTCAATTCTGACAAGATCATCCCAGGCAAAGGCATGAGAGTAGTATTTTTGAAAGAGGTCCACTCTCTTACCATCAGCAATCAACTCCATCGATACCTTTTGATAAGGACCTTCTTTTTTTAAATATTTATACATACCCCACTGAGAGAATGGAAAATCTTCTCTATCATGAAAGATATTTTGTGAAAATAAACAAAGGACGAATAACGGAGTGATTAGATTAAGCCAAATTTTCTTTGAATAATTTTGCATGGATCTCACAAAGAAGGTTATCTGTGAATTATTCTCTCACAGGAATAGGAACAACGTCATTATCAATCATCTCACCCGTGAAAGGGCTTCTTAGGCCATCATGAAAGAAGAGTAAGTTTTTATCAACGGCTTCAGACAGGATTGATTTATTAATATCGATCATCCCCGCTTCTTCCCAAATGATTTGATCACTTTCATCTGTCGAATCCGCCAAATAGACTTTATACTTCAGGCCATTTCCCTTGATTGTCTCATCTAGCTCCACGCGAAAATCATCGGATTTAAAAACCGTTTGATCCTCTACAGTTTGAATTTTTATCCATTTTGGGACAACGACATCTGCAGGGTCTTCAACACCCATTTCAGCATATTGATGAAGCGGTCTTAACTGTGGGTTCATGTATGGAAAGCTTGCCTTGAGGTCATTTGGACTACTTAAGGCACCCTTTGCCACTCCAATTAAAGTGAAAACTTCATAAAGCTTTCTTATTTTTAAGAAATTTAAACGAGGCTGATTAGTCATTACCCCGTCGACATAATTATCTAACTTTTCGCCATTTAAATCATTTTGAAAGACGGCATTCGCGGTTATTACTTTTTCTTTCTTGTCTTGAGTAGGAAATAATTTAAAGGCCGCAGCAACGCTACGATTTTCTGCGCGAGCAGGCCTACCAGATAAAGCTTCAAACCAAGTTCTCTTCTTAAATTTACTTGGGTTTCCTTGGCTAATTGAGAGTCTCCCAAGCATAGGAAAGCTTCCTCCAGAAAAGGCACCTGAGAACCTTGTCTTCTTGAAAGACATGACCCCTTCAACACCAATTCCCATAGGATGAATTGGCTTATTCATACCCATCTGTCTATAGTCGGAAGTTCGAGTTAGTATATCAACAGATCTCCTACCTACAAAAAAATCGACTATTCTGTCTTTAAAAAAGCGAAACATTTGTAAAGGTATTGTAGGTAGTCTCTGAATCTCATAAGGATTTCGTTTCATTATCTCTAGAACTTCATCGTAAGAAACAGCATCCCTTTTAATTGGCTTTATAGAAAAACCCTTAATTTTTAAAAGCTGGCCATTTTCTAGCCGCTGAAAAAGTCGTCCCTTCTTAGAATCAAAATAAATCGCCTTGCCTTCTTTATTTTTCATTGGACCCTGATGGATAATTTTCCCATCAGTTAACCTTCTTACGATTACTTGTTTTTCGTTACTACTCTTTCGTGCATAGGCCAAGAAATTACCAAAGAAAGTTGGTTCTATATCTATAATGGCGTTGCTATCCATTTTTTTAAGGAGAGCTACATTATCAAGTCCCAATGATTTTCTTAATAGCTCACTGCAACCCTCTTCATTGAGGCTACTGGGTAGTCTATTTCCTCTAAAGTTTTGACAACTTACAAAGAGCGAGAAAATCACAAATAATAGGAAGAACTTCATAAATCCTTATCGGTAAGAGCCTATATAACTCAACAATCGTTATAATTATAGCGAGCTAATAAGAAGGATAATTGTTCTTTTTAGTCTACTTAAAAGTGTTTATAGTTAATAAGATTTATTGAAATTAACAATAAGGTGAATATATGAAAATATTTCTTTTCCTAGCCCTTGTAATTACTACGAGCTGTAGCAAGTTAGTCCTTAATAAGGGTAATAAAAAGAGCTATGACTCTATCCTCACTGGATACAAGTACCCTTTTAAAACAAATAGCCTTGCTTTAAGATCACAAGAAAAGTCACTTCAAATGAGTTATATGGATGTTGGCCCCAAGAGTTCGCAAAAAATAGCTCTTCTTCTTCATGGTAAAAACTTTGCTGGTTACTACTGGGAAGATGTCGCCAATTTTTTGATTAAGAAAGGATATAGAGTAATCATCCCCGATCAGATAGGGTTTGGGAAAAGCTCAAAGCCACAATCTTATCAATTTAGCTTTTATCAGTGGAGTTTAAATACTTATAAGCTTTTGGATTCGCTTGCCATCAACTCGGTTACTATTATCGGTCATTCAATGGGAGGTATGTTGGCGACTCATATGACCTATGATCGTCCAGGACGTGTAAAGAAAATGATTCTAATAAACCCAATAGGTCTAGAACCCTATCTAAAATATGCTCAATATAAAGACCCTTCTTTTTTCTATGAAAGAGAATTAGCTAAAACTCCAGATAAGTTTAGAAATTACCAAAAGAACAATTACTATGATGGTAAGTGGTCCCCAAAGTATGAGTCATTACTCATCCCTCATATTGGTCAAATGAATAACCCTGAGTGGAAAAAGGTAGCATGGAATAATGCTCTGACTTATGGCCCTATTTTTACTGAAGATATTACCCGTCTATTCTCTGAGATTAAAAGGCCAGTTCGCTTAATTATAGGGACTAGAGATAAAACTGGTCCAGGGCGTGGATGGCTAAAGAAGGGAGTTAAGCACAAGCTCGGACAGTATAAGAAACTTGCCCATAAAACCAAGATCGCCTTTCCACATGCCTTGCTTTATACCCTAGAAGGTTTAGGCCATATGCCTCATTTTGAATCCTTTCCTCGCTTTGAAACAACTTTTCTAAAGGCCATAAACTAAAGTAACTAACTGAAATCATCATAAATAAAGTGTTCTAGAATTTTGGTCAAAAAACGATAAATGAGACTGAGGCCGTTATAACAGACCTTCAACAAAGATATACTTTAGAAATTGTCAATCGACCTGAGGCCCAAAAAGCTGCTCTTGCCAGTCTTGATCTAGAAATAAGGACGCAACTGAAGCTTACCGATGACATAACAAAACATCGCTCCCTAAATCGCGATGAGGTTAAAAAAATATGGAGAGACGATAAACCAAATGATTTTCTTGAAAGAAACACCCGTCTTCTGAGTCGTACCAAACATATGATTCAACGGCTTCGTTTCACGAGAGAACAAGTGTTAAGAAATCAACCCACGCTAATTCCTGATTATCAAATTCCGAATCATAGTGAGGATTTAGCGCGCTTAAAGGAAATTCATGATCGTTACCGCCGTCAACAGACCGTTACTGCTGGTGTCGCCGTTACAACGGGAGCAGCTGTCACAGGTGACCTTTGGTATGCAAGTGAGAACCCTGAGTACTCTAGCAAAACCCATGGGGTCATAAATTTCGTTGATGATATTTTGAATAGCGAAGAAAATGATTTACCAAGGTAAATGGAGTCTATTCTAGGACTCCTGTTACTTCACTTGCAGATAACCACTTTGTAAAGCGTAGATTAATTTTACCTTTTGTTGTTGAACCCTCAATTTCACACCAATTATACTCATATGATAGAACTGCCCAAAAACCATAAGTCTCTTCTCTCTTGTAGCTAGTATCAAATCCGACCATGATAGTTCCAAAATCAAAGGAGGCCACTTCTTCTGGTTGTTGGCATAAACTATAGTCGCCTTGGCCATATCTAAAACTATGACTAGGTGTCCATACACTTAAAGAATAAGTCGAAAGGTTTTCAACTTCCCTCGCGTCTATGCGTCTTGGATCCTCATTATCAAGAAAATCAAAGGCCTCATCCATTGCTTGGGAATAGTAATTTGCTAGCTGAGTTTGACTCTTTACCAACTTAACAATCTCTTCTTTTAGAGCATCATTGAAGTTATGGTCCCCAACAATAAGAGTGCCTTCTAGCGCAATGTCTTGAGCAAAGGAGAAAGTACAGAGTAGGAAAAGGATCAATGTATTAAGGAGTTTTTTCATTAAGGTGAAATATCGAATAAACATAAATTTGCCTAGATGCTTAGAAAAACCTACACACCGACACAAAAGTGAGAAAAATTTACAATTAAGAGAAGGTTTCTTATTTTGGAGTTATTACATCTTTATAAGGCATTTAAATAGGAATCTCATGAAAACCAAAGTGGCCATACTAGCATTCATCATCTCCATCGTGTCCCTTAGGACAAGTGCCCATAACAACCAATTATCTATAGAAGTAACGCCAAATAAGTCACCACAATATTATGTCCAACAAGCAGACAAATATTTTGACACGCTAGATACTTACGCAGATAAGTTATCAAAACCAAATTACGCTAGTCATGTCATTCGTTGGGAATGGTACCCTTGGCTTTTTCTTACAGGTTATAAAGATCACTGGATGTGGCTTGATAAACTGGTAAAGCTTTACCCTACAAAAGTCATTAACAGAGATTGTCGTTTTTTTAAAGTCCAACCCTTTGCCCGCTGTCGGGTAACCTTTTATTACCTATCATCAGGTTCTCTGGTTGATATCTATGAAGAGTTTACCTTTAATAAACTTGGCAAAATTAATTTTATAGAAGCA
>JAFMBV010000017.1 GCA_017858255.1 Bacteriovoracaceae bacterium | reverse complement strand
AGACAACGTTATCCTTAGATTAAGAGAATAGTATTGCTCGATAATGAATTCCATATCTCATCAGACGCTAGGGCATCGCTCGTTTCCATCATTTGTCCTAAGTTTGAAGAACACAAAACAGAGGTTGAGACCGGTCGCTCAATTTCTGAACTACGTGAACTATTACGAACACTTGATATACCCACGGGGTATCAGTATATCCAAAGTCGTAATAGCCTCGACCCTGCAACAATATTAGGTTCAGGAAAGCTCCAAGAAATTGCCACTAAGGCCAAGGATGAAGGATCGACTCTTCTTGTTTTTGATTTTGAGTTAACGGCTTCACAAATTAGAAATATACGTAAAATCACCGAACTCTCAGTTGTAGATAGGGTTCACGTCATTTTAGAAATTTTTGCCAGGCATGCACGAACGAGAGATGCAAAAATTCAAATCGAAATTGCACGCCTACAATATGTATTGCCCCGACTCTCGGGATTTTGGACTCACCTAGGAAGGCAAAGAGGTGGAGTTGGTGTTAAGGGTGGTGAAGGTGAGAAGCAGATTGAGCTTGACCGAAGAATCATCCGACAAAGAATAGAGTTTTATAAGAAAGAATTAAAACTCTTAGCAAAATCCAGAGAACAGCAAAAGAAGAAGCGCCAAAATATGGCCGTAACTGCAGCACTAGTTGGATACACCAATGCAGGAAAATCCTCACTGATGAATCGTTTGTGCCAAGTCGATATTAAAGAAGAAAATATATTATTTGCTACGCTAGACTCGACTTTTAGAACCTTAAATCCTGACACCCATCCGCCGATGATCTTAATTGATACCGTTGGATTTATTTCTAACCTTCCAAATGCTTTGATTGAAGGTTTTAAAACAACACTAGAATCTGCTCTTGAGGCAGACCTCTTAATCATCGTTTGTGATGTAAGCGACCCCAATTATAAAAAGCAGCTTAAAGTGACAGAGGAAGTTCTCAACGAACTCGGTGTAGGTGATAAAGAAAAGTTTATCGTTTTTAATAAGAAGGATTTATTAAATGATCCTATCAAAGCAAAAATTATAAAGAGAGTTCACCCAAACTCTTATGTGGTTAGTTCATTTAATGACGAAGAAATGAGAGACCTGCGTAGTCGTATTATTAATTACTTTCTAGACAAGCAGAATCAGTACGACTTATTTGTTCCCTATGATGAAGGGGCGGCACACAGTTCAGTGGCCTCTAAAACAAATATTATTAAAAGTAGTAATTACCAAAAAGGGATTTTCTATCGGGTCCGAGTTCCAGACTTCATTTTTAACCAATTAGGTCTTCATGATTTTGTATTAAAGCCCGAAGAAAGTCTGTCTCTCCAGAAGAAGAAGCCCCTTTAAAAGAAATTTAGAAAAAAGCACCACTGCGAAAAATAAGTGTCACCGAAAAAACGACAATCACAACACCAATACCAGTAATTACAATAATCTGATCTCTATCCATAAGCTTCTTATCGGCTTTAGCTCTTTGACAGTTGAGTATGAAGATCAGCAATTATTTGCTCCAAATGCTTTATTTCTAAGGGCTTAAGCAAAAAAGCCCCTTTCCAACCAAGCTCAGAAGCGGCCGCTTGCTGAGGCTCAAACCCCATAAGGGCAAAAGGAATATCCGCACAAACTTTAATTCTCTCCATCTCAACCAAGCTATCCTTAAGGAATATTTCCGCCCCAAATAAAACCATGTCTGGTGCAAAGTCCGGCAAGCGGAAAGAGAGGTCTTCGCTAGAGCTTAAGGTATAAATTCTTTCACCAAAAATTTCTTCAAATAATTGGCGAGTAAGATCATCATTTTCAACCAAAAAGAGCTTGTTCATAAATTCCTCAATTCTAATTGGCCCTAGTAAACGGTTTCTACTTAATGGTGTCAAGATTAAGGTTTCTAAGCTAAGGTAGGAGCATGAGTGAATACAAAAGCCACACAATTCTCCTACTCGATGAACAAGGCCAAGAGCTTGCAAGCTACCCTTTATCTAAGCGAGAAGAAGCATTTGCTTACGCTGAAAAGCTTGAAGAGATGGGTATCGATGTACACTTAAAAGAACCCTCTCTTCCTGAGTCACTCATTCTCTCTCTTGGTGCAAGCAAAGAAGATACGGAACACTTAAAAAAAGAAATCGACCAAGAAATAGATGACCATGGACCTCAATACTGCGACGCAACGAGTCAATCAAACCTTCACTAACACTTCCCCTCTGTTTTTTATTTATACACATAATTTCAATAACTTTACCTACCCTGTAAATTATCACTTTTAGTAAATTGCTCTAAATCAATTTGATTATTCAGGGGTGCATGATAAGACTTATGTGGGAGAGGGCCTGAGCATTCGCACACCGTATCAATTTATACGGTTGTGAATAATAGGGAGTATTGGAGTATGGAATTTTCTTTGTTTTCAGCAGCTGATCTACAATCGCACAAGTCGATTAAGGTCAAAGGCGGCTGGCAAGTAAATTATCTAGCATTTGCCCAGAAACAATTTTCTGGTGTGAGTCCTCTCGTCATTTTAGGTGGAGCTTTTCAAAAGTTTCACTCTTTCAAAAAAGAAGTAGAGAAACTTAGCGAGCACCTTCCTGTGATTCTAATAGACCTACCTGGACAAGGTAGTAATGATCAGGAAGCCGAAGGCATAAGCTTCGCAGTATACGCTGATATTCTTGCAAGCTTTTTAGATGAGCTAAATATAAAAAAAGTCACACCAGTGGCACTGAGTTATGGTTCGGCCATAGGCTTTACCTTTGCTGGTAAATATCCAGAGAAAACGGATAGACTGATTTTAGGTGGTACTACACCGAAGTTAAGAAAATCCGTTCGCATCCTCTTAGAGGAAAGTCTTATCGCCCTTGATGAAGGACGCTTAAAAGACTTCTCTACCGGGGTTATTCTCAACCTCTTTAACTATTCACAGAGAAAGAGAACAAGAATTCCTAGAATGTTGATTCGCGGCTTTCATAAGTCTCTTATGGCGCTTTCTGAGAACGATAAATCGAGATACCGATCCAATACTCAAAGACTCCTCGACTTAGATGGACTAACGGGTGATTCTCCAGTTTGTGAAACTCTCGTTATCGCTGGAGAATACGACAACTTCACAACTCCGAGTGAATGTTTGGCCGTAGCTAATAAATGCACAAACGTACAAGTTGCAGTTCTTAGAGACTGCGATCATTTAGCCCCTTTTGTAAAAAAAGAACTAATGATTAATACCTACAGAGAATTTGCTATTAACGGTAAAATTCACCAAAATGAAGGTATCCATCCCTTTTACGACAAAGAAATCCCTCTTGAGAAAAAAATATTAGAACCTCGCTGGATTTATAAAGGTCTAGTTATTCTTAAAAACCCAACCACCGGTTGGCAGAAAGAAGTAAAGATCATTGATCTCAACTCCTATGGAATCTGTATCAATTACGAAGGTGAGTATCTCGGCTCTGAAAAGCTGAAAGATCTCCGAGTTGAGCTTCCTGAGGAAAATCTAAGCCTTGAGACAATATTTTTTGATAGTGGCCGCAAAGGTCTTCGTGGAGTCTTTAAACGCTACGACTTTGACACCTATGATAAGGTTGAGAAGTTTATCAAAAAGTTAGGAGACAAGGCCCTTGTCTTTACACCAGCCCCCCTTTAATTTCGACAACGCTTAGACTAAACTCATGGGGTGAATCCCTTTATACTCTTTATATTTTTAGGAATATTCGTTGGTAGTGTCAGCGGACTATTTGGAATTGGTGGCGGGGTTATCATGGTTCCCGCATTGCTTTTTGCCATGGAAGAGATGGGAGTAAGTTCTCAACATGCAATTTATATGGCAACAAGAACCTCTCTTGGAGTCATTCTTTTTACAAGCCTTTACTCCTCCTGGAACCATCATCAAAAAGCCCCTCTTGATAAAAAAATCCTAGGCGAACTTATATTATTTGTCATCATGGGTACTCTCATCGGAACCTTCTTTGTTAGAGGGATTCCTCCAGAAGTTCTTGAAACTATCCTTATGGTTTATGTAAGCCTAATCGCTCTAAAAATGTGGTTTGGCTTTAAGGTAAATGATCAAGCGGATTCAAAACCAACGAGAATTTGGAACTTTGTTATTGGAAATATTATTGGATTTAAATCAGCAATTCTCGGTATTGGTGGTGGGACAATAAGCGTCCCTTATTTAACTTGGAAAAAAGTCCCTCTCACTCAAGCAGTAGGTATATCAGCGGCCATTGGGTTCGTCATAGCATTAACAGGCTCAATAGCAACTCTTCTTAAGCCAATTAACACAGAGATGTTGCCTCCCTATACCTATGGTTATATTTATGTACCAGGAGTACTCGGGGTACTTTCGACGAGTTTAATTTTCTCTAAAATTGGAACTCACTACGCACACATTATCCCGCAGGAAAAACTAAGAAAAGGTTTTGCCCTTATCCTTTTTATCGTGTCCATAAAGAATATTATTAAGTTTTTTACAGACCTTTAAGCTTCTACTTATCTATTGATCCATGACATTTAGAATATCTGTTTCGATGTATTTATCAGCGAGATCTTTACAGTGAGAAAAGACCTTTTTCTTTTTATGTTCTTGATGAGCTATTATACAGCCTCGAATATAGGCAGAATGGGCCTGCTGTAACACCGTTCTAACAGATACACTATCTTCTAGATAAGCTCTTTTAGGCGGGTCATAAGAACTCGTTGAGCATCCGTAAATGAAAGTCGAAGTTATTACGAATAGTATTTTTTTCATTCTTAATTCTCAAAAAAAAAGGCTCCCCAAAGGGAGCCTTTCATTAGATTAATTTAGTTTAATCTTACTCATCAACTTTAAAGCCAGCGAGTTTGTCAGCAAGTGTTGCCGAGCGAACTGTGTCTTTTTTGTCAAATCCACCAGCTTCAGCGTTAACTGCAGACTTCATGGAAAGAGCAATTTTCTTAGCTTCCTTATCAATTGAGATAATCATGGCCTTAACAACTTGTCCTTTTTGAACAACTTCTTCAGGCTTCTCAACTCTATCTTCAGAAAGCTCTGAAATATGAATCAAACCTTCGATACCAGTTTCTAGTTCAACAAAAGCCCCAAAGTCAGTTACACGAACAACTTCAGCTTCTGCTACGACACCTACTGGAAGTCTTTCTTCGATTTTCTTCCAAGGATCTTCTTCTAGTTGCTTAATACCAAGGCAAAACTTTTGGTTTTCTTTATCTAAAGAAACAACCGCTGCTTCAACCTCTTGTCCTTCTTTAAACACTTCACTTACGTTAATCGCTTTCTTTGTCCAAGAAAGGTCAGAAACGTGAATAAGAGCATCTACATCTTCGCCAAGATCAATGAATACACCAAAGTCTACGATAGACTTAACTGTCCCCTTAACCTTTTTACCGATAGGAAATTTAGCTGCGATATCATCCCATGGGTTAGGCTGAAGTTGCTTAAGACCAAGAGAGATTCTCTTGTTTTCAACATCAACATCAAGAACCTGAGCTTCAACTTGCTCACCAACAGTGAAATGTTTTGCAGGGTTTTTGATTTTGTTTGTCCAAGACATCTCAGAAACGTGAATAAGTCCTTCAATACCGTCGTCAAGCTCGATGAAGATACCGTAATCTTTAACAGAAACGATTTCTCCACTAACTTTCTTACCAGCAACATACTTACTCTGAGCTTCTTCCCAAGGGTTTGGCTGAACTTGCTTAAGACCAAGAGAAACGCGCTCTTTGTCCTTATCAAACTTAAGAATCTTAACTTCGATTTCATCACCGATATTAAGAAGGTTACTTGGATGCTTAACACGACCCCAAGACATATCAGTAATATGTAGTAGGCCATCGATTCCACCAAGATCAATAAAGGCACCGTAGTCAGTAATGTTTTTAACTACACCTTTAACGATCATACCCTCTTGCATTTGCTCAAGGATTTCTCCTCTCATCTTATTGCGCTCTTCTTGAAGAATTGCACGACGAGAAAGAACGATGTTACCGCGTTTCTTGTTGAACTTGATAACTTTGAATTCCATTCTCTTACCAATATATTTATCAAGGTAACGAGTTGGACGTAGATCAATTTGTGATCCAGGAAGGAATGCCTTAACGCCGATATCGACAGATAAACCACCCTTAACTTTGGCAACAACAGTTCCCTCAAGAGGCGTACCTGATTCACAAGCTTCAGAGATTTTATCCCATGCTTTAAGAATTTCGGCCTTATCTTTAGAAAGAACAAGGTTACCCATTGAAGACTCTAGCTTATCTAGATAAACTTCAATCGTTTGACCTTCTTTAATTTTAAGAGTTCCATCATAGTTTAAGAACTCTCTTGTAGATACTAAGCCTTCTTGCTTGTAACCAATATCCACCATTGTAAAGTCAGGTCCAATATTTACAACCTTACCATCGTAAACTTCGCCTTCTACGAAATTTTTTGTCTCCTCGGACTCGAGAAGCGTTGAGAATTCCGTTGTTTCTTTTGTTTCAACATCTTCGCCGAAAACAACTTCGAAATCTTCCATCCATTTTTGTTTAATGTCTTGTGTTGTTGACATAAAACACCTCTTTTTTGACTCTTTTTCATTTGAAAAAAAGTCTGTTTCATTAGCAAAGGGCAAGGCCCAATGTTTCCAACCTTACTACTGTAAGCATTGGAAATACTTTAATTTTTGTGGCGCAGAATAACGCACTTAAAGGCCTTTGTTAAGCCTTTCTCGCACTATAGATATCTTTAAATTAATTTCCTATGGGATTTGAATAATAAACACGAAGCGTCAACAAACTCAACACTTTAAAACACGTTATTTCAATGGGTTAAGCTTCGATAGTTTCCGTTTTTGCTTTGTCTTCCAAAGACGGCGTCTTCTGTTTAAGAGCTTTTGATATATTTTAATCATTTTCTCTTCGTAAAGAGTATCACCATAGTTCTCAATTAAGGCCTGATGGGACTTATGAATGTTCTTTTCGTAAGTACCAAGGTTCCTTAAAATGGTTTCACACTTCTCACGAATCTCACGTGAATCACCATTCATGTAAGTTTCTCCAATAGCACCAAAGCTTCTAAAAACTTCCATAGAAAAAGCGGTTCTAGGGATACATACAGGACGGCCATCGATGAGTGCTTGAATAGCGTAATCTTCTAAATCTTCTCTTCTAGTAAGACCTAACCAAAGGTCTATATCAAGTTGGTGTTTGGCGACAATTTTTTCATCAACGAAGGCGACGTGTTCCTCAAGGCCCCAATCTTTAACTTGCCGCCTTAACTCACTAGTCAAAACACATTCCGACCAACTTCTCTCATTACAAAGAGCAAACGTGTAGTTTTTCTCTTCTAATCCCTTCTCCATCATTACGCGAAAAGAATGGAAAACAGTATCTAGAAAATGAGTATTCGTTTCTATTCCATTTAAATTGGTGCCAATGTACCAGCGCTTATCCGTGAAACGAAAAGGCGGGCGAATGGCGCTTGGAGACGCTTTCATTGGTTTTAGTCCAAGCCCAACAAAGTCAATTTTACGGGGTGGTATACCTAAGTGACCCCAAACATTCTCCACCATTTCAGCCAAGGGCAGAAGAACTTGGTCAACTCTTTCAA
The DNA here is from genome assembly GCA_017858255.1 of Bacteriovoracaceae bacterium. GTDB lineage: Bacteria > Bdellovibrionota > Bacteriovoracia > Bacteriovoracales > Bacteriovoracaceae. Next base: position 40,210 of record JAFMBV010000017.1, on the reverse strand, counting down.
CAAGGGGTCTATACCAAAAGTCTTTATAATATATTTTTAAATCATTACTTAAAGTAAACACAAGAGGGACAAGAGGCATTGATCGCATATAAAGACATAAAGGCCATAGGACTTTTATATCGTAGCAATGTACGACATTAACCTGAAGCTCAGTAAGAAGGTTCTTAAGCTTCCGAAGTTTATGCCATTTAAAAACCTTAGTAACGAATTTTCCTTGGTGATAAAGGCATTCAATACCTCTCTCCTTAGCTCGACCATCTAAAACAGAATCTCTGTAAGTATATAGGTAAACTGTCGCTCCAGATTTTTTAGCGAGAAGACAATCCTTTAATATTGTTCTCTCCTCTGTTCCCCAGCGATTGCTGAGACCCATATAGAAAAAGGTTTTACCATCAAAGGGTTTCAATAGACCTTCCTGGGGTATAGTCGACAAGTTCTCCTCTAACAGCTCCTATTTTAACTTGAGCCTCGAATTTAAGTAGTTTCTTAACCTTATCTGCAGAGTACCAGAAAAGGATGTCGCCTTTTTTTTCAAGGACGCCGGGAAATCTTGTTTCCGCATTTAAGCGATAAGCTAATGTGTCCTTTCCATTAACATCAATTGTTTCTTTTCCCTCTACTTTAATTTTCAGAATCCAAATCTTACCTCTGGTGACGATTGGAAACTCATATAAGTCCCCTTTGTTCATAGGAAAGCCTCTAACAAAGTGAAGGGCAGAAAAGGAATCCTGAAAAAAACGTGGAATAGGCTTTTCGATTTCCAGCTCTTTTGTTTTTCCTTTTTTGAGTCTTTTATAAAAGTGATAAGTTTTAAGTTCTTCTCTATCAAAAAGTTGAATATCATCTACTTTTTGTCCACTTTCTCTTTGTAAAAGAACATACTTCATTGGGATAAAGTCCTCTACCGAAGTAAATGACTCCAAAGAATCATCTAGCTTGTAAATATAGCTATAATAGCGAGCAGAGCGCATGTGAGCTTTGAAGTGGTAAGCCTTTCTATTTCCAATTTCTACAATGGGTAGAGTTTCCATTTTGATATGACCGGCAGTAATACCTAAATAGGCAACACGAAATGTGAATTTTTCACCTAGAAAAATCTTTGGCCGAGAGAGGCTCCAAGTTTTCAAAGAAATTTTGTCATATTTTTTTAAGGTTTCAGGGTAGTCGCTTGGGTATGGAAGAAGTAGACCTTCTGTAACGATTTTGTCTTTTGACCCAAAGGCCAGATTCTCTTGTCTGGATTCTTGTGGGCCTGATCCTTCATCTTTAGATTGTGAATCGGTTTTATCTTTTTCAGAAGCGCCGGAAGGTCTAGGATTATCTTTTTTATCAGGCGAAACCTTTTTAATTGAAAACTTCTTGAATTTAGACTTACTTAACTTTAAATCATTTTCGATCGCACCTGAGTTAATATCTAAAAAATCAGTATCTTTTTTTGTTGCACAGGAACTAAGAACACTCAATGTTAGTGCTATAAAGGAGAAGCAAATAGTCTTAAGAATTAGAGGCTTAGTCATACTCTTAAGTCTATCAGATCCATTAATTTTCAATAGCTTGAGAAATTATTTCTAGGGCGTCACTCTTACCTGACAGGAAATCAACCTGAATCTCGAGATAAAGAAGACTAGCGTCGTCAATTATTCGCCTTATCTTAACAATATCCTTTTCTGTGGTGACAACATAGGCATTTTCTTTATGAGCGCGCTCGATTATTTCTTTAACTTCCTCTACTTCAAAAAAGTAATGGTCTGGAAAAGACAGTCTTTCAATAACATCCGCACCGATAGACTCCACCAAGTTGAAAAAGGACTCCGGAGATGCGATCCCTGCCAAACAGATCACCTTCTTTCCCTGGATCTGCTCTTTAGTCATACTGAGTTCATAGGATGAATTAAAGAATCCTGTTGGACGATAATCCATAAGAGAAAATTTTACGCCTGGATTGCAATGCTTCTTTATAAGATCTTTTAGATCAGTAAGACGTTCAGAGTTAACTTGTGAGGCACGACCAATAACAATAAGATCCGCATCCTTGAGAGCAGAAAAGCCTTCTCTCATATAACCTAATGGCGCTACTTTATAACGTTCTGGGGCCATCAAGGCATCAAATAAAACAATATTTAGGTTTCTTTGTAATTTTAAGTGTTGGTGTCCATCATCTAGAAGAACAACATCCGGGAGTTCTTTATCAAAGTAAAACTCTAAATTTTCTTTTCGATTTTTACCGACAACAACTACGGCATTTTTTAATCTTCTTACTAATAAAAGGGCTTCGTCTCCGTACTCAAAAGGATTAAAGCCCAATCTTTTTCCGGAGCGCAGAATGCCACTGCTATTCTCAAGTTTTCCCTTGTACCCTCTGGTAAGGATCATAACTTTCTTATCTTTTTCATTTAAATATTCACTAAGCCAAATAGTGAAAGGTGTTTTACCTGTACCGCCAAAGGTAAGGTTCCCCACTGAGATAATTGGTACTTGAAACTTTTCCGAAGTAAAAAAGTCATAGTTATAAAGAAAGCGTCTAAACCGATAAACTCCATCCCATAGGAGGGCCAAAGGATATAGCAGTTTTAAAAATAATTTAAGGATAGGATTATCAATGCTCAATAGTTTTCTCCTTATTCATTCTTATAACATCTCCCATAAATTCACCAATATTATTAAGGTCACCATGGACTAAAGACCTTGTTAGAGTCAATGTCTCTTTAACTCTTTCATATTCTTTTTGATTGTTAATCCATTGATTTAGAGAATTCAGGATATTGTAGACGCTGGCACCCTCTTGAACAAACTCAGGAAAAATCAAATGATTATGAACAATATTTGCGAGTGAAATAGGACCATCATAGTTCAAAAAGGTATGGAAGATATATTCATTTAATAAAGACGTCTTGTAACAAACGACAGTGGGGACTTCAAAAAGAGCACATGTCAGCGTGACTGTTCCACTCGCTGCGAGAGACATATCGGCCCAAGTTAGCGCCTCAGCTATTCTGTCATGATCCCATTGATGAGAAAAATACTTCATATAAGGTTCATACAATTCTTTTTTTACATTAGGAGATAGTACAATACCTGCTTTAGCGTGAGGAAAGTTCTCTAAAACCTTACAAAATAAAGGAAGTAAATTTTTCACTTCAAAATTCCGGCTTCCGGGTAAACAAAGAAGTCTTGGACCTTGGCTAATATTTGAAAATGGTTTTTTCTTTATACCAAAATCATTATTTTCAAGTTTTTCTTTATAATGATACCAAAGAGGATGAGGGACAGATTTTACTTGGCGAACACCACGATCAAGAAACCACTTTTTTTCAAAAGGTATTATCGTAAACAAGGTATGTACTGTCTCACCCAGTGCCTGTGCTCTCCACTCCTTCCAGGCCCAAGCCTGAGGAGCGACGTAATATAGTACATTAACGCCTTCTTTTTTTAATCTCTTACAAAGCCTTAAATTAAAATCTTGAAAATCGATAAGAATAGCTGTCTTGCAGTTTCTCTTTTTTACTTCATTAACAATTCGATTTAAGGCTTTAAAATAAAAAGGAATTTTCTGAATAACTTCGCTAAATCCCCAAGATGAAAAGTCTTCCAAATGATAAAGAAGATCGACACCGGCAGATTTCATTTCGTCACCGCCAACACCAAAGAATGCTACATCCTTTTCTTTAAGAATATCTGGTAGAAAGCTCATTGCGTGCTCTTCCCCAGACTTTTCACCTGCAATAATCAGGCAGCTTTCTTTTAACATTTTTCTGTTTGACCAGACTCGATAGCGGAAATCACCTTTCCAACGAGGTAAACCGCACTTCGTCCGTCTCCAACACTGACAGGAACGACACCATCTCCTTTTATGGCCTTGTAAAAGGCAATATGCTCTTCAAGAAGATGATCTCTTGGTTCATACAAACTTTCGATAACAAAATCATTTATCGCTGTTCCAGGTGCTTCTATAAGTTTTTTTTCAAATAAATCTACAACCAAAGAACCAGCGTCATTAATAATTTCAAAACTTCTAACTTCTCGGACATAATTTCGACCGACCTTAATCGTGGCCATTATTCCAGAAGAATATTCGAAATGGGCCTCAGCATAGTCCCACTTGTCCGTTCTCATCTTTTTTCCATAGGCCGTAACCTGAAAAGGACGTTCATTTATTAAATAAAGCAAGATATCGAGGTCATGGATCATTAAATCCTGAACAACATCTACATCCGTCGCTCGACCTTTAAAGGATGCCTGTCTTTCCAAATGAAAAATGGGTTGGCCTACAAAGTATTCATCTCTCTTAAGGATCTCTGCCCAAACAGAGTGAAACCTTTCACTATGACCAACTTGAAAAGTCACTTTCTTTTCATTAACGAGTTTTTCTAGTTCCAAAGATTCTTCAAAGGTTGACGTCATCGGCTTTTCACAAAAAATATGCTTTCCGAGATTCAGAAGTTCCTTACATAAATTAAAGTGTAATGATGTCGGCGTAACAACGATTCCTGCATCAAAGGAAACCTGACAAGTTGATAAACTTTCAAAAACAGGAACATCAATATTTTTTTCTTTAAGTATTTTCGTTGTATTAGGGTTTGGGTCAACAATGGCAACCAATTCAGCATCAGCGAGGGCCATTACTTTATCAGCATGCCATTTACCTAAATGGCCTAAGCCAAAGATTACAACTTTAATCATTTTGGGCCTCTTTAAGACATGAAAGGTGCTATTCCAACTTCACTTTTTCTAATTTCAGAAACCATTTCATCTATGACTTCATTATTTTTAAAATCAACCATGAGCTCTTCGTGTTCAACAAAGGCCCTAGGGCTTAGAGGGCTCGCTTCCATCATACGATAAAAATCGACTACCTCTGTAATAACCTGTTTTGAATGACCGTTACGACGAAGACCAATGATATTAATTCCTTTTAATCGCACACGATTGCCATAGGCAGTACAAAATGTAGGAATATCACGGTCAATCGCAGAAGCTCCACCAAGATAAGAGCCTGTACCCAAGCTAACAAATTGGGAAATATTACAACCTCCACCGATAATAACTTTATCTCCCACCTTAACGTGTCCCGCGAAGTTAGTAGAATTTGCAACGATACAGTTACTACCAAAATCCACATCATGCCCTAAATGTACGTAGGCCATGAATAAGGATTTATTACCAATTGTCGTTTTCGCGCGGTCTTTGTGGGTTCCCCTGTGAATGCTGACATATTCTCTAAAAATATTGTCATTACCAATTATAGTTTCAGTAGGTTCGTTCTTATACGTTAAATCCTGAGGAGGGGCACCAATTGTACAGAATGAGTAAACCTCATTTCTTTCGCCTATAGTTGTATGACCTTCAATTTTCACATGAGAATGGATAATCGTATCCTTCCCCAGTTTAACGTTGGGACCAATTAGAGAAAAAGGACCAACAACAACCCCTTCAGCCAATTGTGCCTCAGGTGATACAATCGCTAGTTCGTGAATAGATGCTTCCATGACAACCTCACTTTTCAGTAAATTTAACGGAGGCGAGAACTGAGGCATCCGACATAACCTCACCATCGCATGTGACCGTACACTTATTAGTCATAAATGGACCACGTACTTTTTCACACTCTGTTTTAATTGTTAACTTCATACCTGGAAAAACTGGCTTTCTAAACTTTGCAGAGTTTACCCCTAAAAGCATGACATCCATCTGTAGATTCTTCCAGTTTGGGTAAATTTTCATCAGAGCAAAGGAAGATATTTGCGCCATCATTTCAATTTGGATAACACCCGGAAGTATTGGATTCCCTGGGAAGTGACCAGCAAAAATTGAATGATCTGGTCTTGCAAAGAAAGAGCCTATAGCACCACCACCTATTATTTCCTTAATTTCATATTTCTCTTTTTCTTCCACACCTTCTCTTAGGTAGATCTCTTCAATACTATCCACAAAGAGAAAAGGATCTCTATGAGGTAAATATTTTTTAACGTCTTCAATTCCAATAATCACAGCTTACTCCCAATTATTTCTTTAATGTCATTTTGCGAACGTAAGCTAGGCCTTTGAGCCATTCCTTTATTGGTCTAGCAGGAAAACCAGCCACTTTAGCACCGTCTTCTAAGTTATTCATAACACCAGCAAGGCCACCAATCTGACAAGCTTTCCCTATATGGCAATCTGGTGCAATCGCGGCGCTACCTCCAACCACAGTAAAGTCACCGATAGTTGCTGAACCAGCGACACCTGCTTGGCCGCAGAGTATTGTTCCCATGCCAAGCTGAACATTATGAGCAACTTGAACCAAATTATCTATCTTGGTTCCACTATAAATTTTTGTTGGAGAGAATGTTCCTTGATCCACAGAGGAGTTGCTTCCAATCTCAACATTGTCACCAATAATTACTCCACCCATGTGCCAGACCTTATGGTGAACTCCTTCATTAAAATTATAACCAAAGCCATCTGAACCAATTACTGTCCCACTATGAATGCGACAAAACTTCCCGAGACGGGTACGTGGCATAAGAGTCACATTAGGATAAAGGATTGTTTCGTCTTCAATTTCGCAAAAGCTAGAGACAACACAACCTGGATATAAGCGAACATTTCGACCAATTTTGACGTGAGCTCCAAGGAATACTCCTTGCGAAATAATTGCAGTCGGATGGACTTCACAGGTTCCCATTTGTCTGCCATCAACCTCATCATTATCTTCCGCAGTGAACTCTTTATAAAATGGCTCAGAGAGAGCAGACATGGCTAAAGGCAAATTCTCAACAGTGGCCCAAAAAGAGTAGTCCTTTAGCTGGCTTAACAAGTCAGTGCCACCTTCATCAAAGAATTTCTTAGAAAATATTATCAAAAGATCTTTTTCTGAATTGGCCTTAAGAGTTTGCCAAAAAATTGCTTTCCCACAAAAGTAGATTGATTTGTTCTTTATAGAATTCTTATCGCTAATGCTTTTGAATTCAAAAGAGTCAAAATCTTTTGTATATCCACCGAGGTGAAAATCATTATATATTTCTTTTAAATTTGAACCTTTCACAAAACCACCTTAATAAGAAAGGGGAACGTTGTTCCCCTTTTCCCTATGGCCATTCAATTTAATTCGGATTTATTTTTTCTTATTATACGCTTCAACAACTTGATTCGTAATATCAGTGACTTCTTTTACATAAATTGGTGAAGTCGAAACTTCAAAAACCATATCATAACCACCACTTTTAGAAATTCCTTCTATAACGGTACGAACCTTCTCAAGGATTGGCTTTTTGAGCTTGTTTTCTTGACCTTGAATTTCCTTTTGGAAAGTCATTGTCTTCTGTTGTAAGGCCATAATTTTAGCTTGAATTTCTTTTTCTTTTTTTAATTTAGCTTTGTCATTCATAACAAGACTTTGTTTTTGGAAGTCTTGTTGCATTTTTCTAATTTGATCTTCTTCTTTCTTTATAATTTTTTGTTTCTCATCAAACTTCTTTTTAAGCGTAGTGCGAACTTTTTTACCTTCATCAACTGTTAGCAAAACTTTTTGCACATCAACCTTTGCAATTTTTGCAGCTAGTGTTGAAAAAGAGAAGGCCATTGCAAGAGACAAAATAAGAATGCTTTTCATATAAACTCCTAAAAGTAGATCTAAAATAATTGTCCTATATCGAAGTGGAATTGGCTACCTTGGCCTTCATCACCCCATGGATAGCCAAACTCAAAGCGAAGCACACCAATAGGAGAAAACCATCTAAAACCAAAACCATAATCTTTATAAAGCTTAAAATCGTCATAATCACCAGCATGCCCTGCATCAGCAAAGACCACCCATTTTAGTCCAGCTTCTTGGGCAAGTGGATGCTCAAACTCAACAGTAGCAAAAGTAGAAAAGAGCCCTCTTTGATTAACCGGACGAGTTCTTCCGTTTGCTAATTGAACATCTTGAAAAGGACCAACACCTTCAATATCGTAACCTCTTAGGTTTCTCGCTCCACCAAGAGCAAACTTTTCGGAACGTGGAACAGGCCTGGGATCTATCTCTTCTATTTTACTAGCAAACAATCTTGTCCTCAAAACAAGATCTCCGTAAACTTTTTTGTAGTATCGGCCATCAAATTCGTTCTTCCACCATTTTTTCTCAAAGCCGAGACCAGTATATTCAGTAGCAACGGATAGAAAATAACCCTTGCTAGGCTCAAAAGCATTATCACGAACATCTCGGATCAAAGAAAATCTAATCGAAGACGCAACACCATTTTCAATACTTTCATTAAGTGTTGGGTCATCCGTTGCACTAATCTGAGTGTCTTCATATTTATAAGTAGCAAAGAGACGGGTGAAATCATAGATCGGGTAACCTACCCTCAAGTTAAAGCCCTCTCTTTTAAAACTGAAGTTATCAGAGTTTGCATTTTCTGACTTAAAGATATCCCCGCCAGCAGTCCATTTAGAATCGAACAGATAGGGCTCAGTGAAACCGATATTGAAAGTTTTTTGAACTCCCGAAAGTGATAGGGAGAAGGATAAGTTTTGGCCAAGACCTCGAAAGTTATTTTGAGCAATAGACGCCTGAAGAAAGCCTCCTGTCGCAGTTGAGTAACCCGCTCCTAAACTAATTTGACCAGTATTTCTCTCTTTAACCTGAACTTCAACATCAAGAACATCGTCTCTACCTTTTGGGGACACTGTATTAAAGAGAACTGAATTCGGCTCAAAGAATCCTAAACGATTTACGGCCTCTTTTGATTTCCTTAGAGCAGAGCCTGAAAACTTCATACCCTCACGGATAAATAGCTCACGGCGAACAACCTTATCTCTAGTCTTAGTATTACCCTTCACCGAGATACGACCGAAATAGGCGATCTTTCCTTTTTCAAAGGAGAATTCTACATTTACCTTATTTTCGCCAGGGACAACCTTAAGAGTTCTTAAAACGTTGGCAAAAGCATAACCCTCATCTTGATACATTTCAGTCAATGTTTGAATATCTTGCCTGAGAAGCTCTTCAGAATAGATATTACCCGCAACAAGTTGTACCTTTTCGAGAAGCTCTTTCTCTGGAAAGAGAACCTCTCCCTGAAAGTAGATATCATTTACCGTGAACTGAGGTCCTTCATTGATTTTCAAAGTGATGAAAACCCATTTTTTATCTTCAGAAACAGTAATCTCTGGTGTCCCTACATTAACTTGTAAGTAACCTTTCGTTTTATAAAAGTATTTAATTCGTTCTATATCTGTTTGAAAGTTAAACTCCTTAAAGTTTCCACTTCCAGACATAAAGGAAAAGAGCCCCTCTTCACGAGTCTCCATAATATCCTTTAATTGATTATCGCTAAAGGCCTTGTTTCCAAGATAAATAACCTTCTTAACCAAAACTTTATCAAACTCTTTTACCTTAAAAACGAGTTCAACATTTTCTTCGTTCACCTTACGAATCTCGTACCTGACCTTTGCCAGATAAAAACCCTTCTCTTCATATTGTTTTTGAATGGCGGCAACGTCTGTCTGAATGGTACTCACGTCTAGGATTGCATATTCTTTTGATTTGAGAACCGCTGTTAAGTCGTCAATATCGATTTCGCTGTTACCTTCAAAAATGATATTAGTGATAATCGGCTTTTCTTTAACTTTATATACGAGGAAATCCTTTCCCCCACGCTTTTCAATATGGCCCTCAACGAACTCAAAATATTTAAGAGCATAGATTTTTTCAATGTCGCGCTTTAATAAATAATTATCAAGCGTCATTCCCACACGGGCACCAATTTTTTCAAGAATCGCTTCTTTCTCAACCTTTTTCAGGCCGGTGATATCAATTCCTTGAATTTTAAAAAGATTTTTCCTTGGCCCCAAATCATCGTAAGAATAACTAAGGGAGGAGTGGAAAGTGAAAACAAGAAATAGAGCAGCTAACTTTAATGTAAAAAGAGCCGACTTATTTATCCAATGGGGTTGAGATCCAATTTTACCTGAGGTCAACGACTGTCCTTGTTGAATGCGTGCCATCCCTAAACTATTTAAGTTAGAAAGCTCTAGAAAAAAACTCTGATATGGAAAATTATCAATAATCACAGGGTATTACAATCTTCTCTCTCAATTTTCTGGAGCGGGAGGAGGCGGGGCAGCATCAGGGGCGCGTTGAGCCTCAAGCAATTGACCATCTTTAAGAACGAATTTTTGTTGAAACCTCTGTGCTACGCTTGGATCATGAGTTACGACAGCAAGCGTTGATTGGAACTCTAAAGACAGTTTTTGGAGTAAAAGTGTAACCTTTTGAGAGTTTTCAGAATCAAGATTTCCTGTTGGCTCATCACACAATAGTATCTGAGGCTTAAGACTGAGTGCACGTACAATATTTACTCTCTGTTGCTCACCGCCAGACAGCTCATAGGGAAACTTCTTTAAGCACTGACTAATTCCTAAATAATCCGCTAGCTCTAATGCTTGCTTCTTTACTGGCCCAACTTTATGGCCACCAATTTCTGCAGGGAGTAATATATTCTTCATGCAGTTTATGCTGGGCAATAAGAAGTGAAACTGAAAAATAAAGCCAATTTTTGTATTCCTATAGTCTGCCATTTCCTGGTCATCAAGCTTACTCAAGGACAACCCATCAACCTCTATTTCTCCTTGGTCTGGTTTATCCAGTCCTCCAAGAAGGTAAAGCAAAGTAGATTTTCCAGAACCTGAAGCGCCTAAAATCGCGTACTGACCCTTCTCTTCAAGTTCAAGAGAAAGATTCTTCAAAGCAAATTGATTGCCGTATTTTTTAGATACATTATTTACATTAACTAAAGACATTTAAGAGAACTCCTTTCTCAGGCCATAAAGAATAGAACGTTTGTTCATTCTGTACAAAGAAAAAGATACGATAATTAAAAGCCAAACAAGAACACTCATAAAGACTAAGATAAAGTCACTGACATCCAAAGATAAACTTAGTCTCGCTAAATGATAGACGTCTCCAGGCAAGCTCAAGAAAGGGAGATTTGCCAATAAGTAATTAAATATTGCGACGAAAATTATTGAAAAGGAACAAGAAGCAATCCATAAAAACAATATCAAGTACAACCAAGACTTTCTGAGACCTTTTGAACTAAGTCCTAAAGCCTGAAAAAGAAAGATCTCTCTAGACTTCTTTTCATTGAGAAAGGTAAGAAAGGATAAAACATTAAAAATAGATATCACGACAATAATTTGTAGTATCAAGCCAATTGTGAATTTTTCAATCTCAACAGCCTCAATTAGGGAGCTAAAGTCATACCAAAATGGCTTTACTCTAAAATCAATACCTAAAATATCTTCTAATATAAAACGTTTATCATTAATGATACTCTCAAAAGCATCAGAGTTTCCGTCTTTTATATTTTCTGATAAGTTCATCGCCACCATATTGACTTTTTTTTCTACCCCCAACATTTGTGCCAACTCAGATCGTCTTAAATAGGCAAAACGTAGGTCCTTTTGATAGATCCCATGATCGACAATTCCTTGAACAATGAAGTTTTTAAGAAGAGGCAACCCCTCCATGCTCTTATTTCCTTTCGCTAGCACCAAGACGACCTCGTCACCTTTCTTTAAACGCATGACACGCGCAAGTTCGTCACCAATAATAATCTTTCCAGGCTCAGGGTTTATATTTTTACCTGTTAATTGTGAAAAACTCGGTCCATCAACACCTTTAACTGCCACCCCTTTGGAACTTCCCTCAACAACGAGAAAAGCCTGGGATTCAATAGACTCTGTCATAACTTTAAAGTCGAGTCCTTCAAGAGCTTTTAAAGTATCTGTATCTAATGTGAAAAAACCACTGCGTGAGTAAAAATAAAGGTCACCATTACTGTGCCTCAATCCCTTTTTCATAGAGGAAACAAAACCGTCCATAATTCCAATCGTGCTAAGAATAACGGCGATGGAAAAGGAAAGCCCCAGCCAAACACCTAAGGCAAACTTAAAATTTGCTCGATCCCATATTAGCGTTTTTGAAAATGAAGAAAAGACACCGCCTCTCATTCTTCTCCCTCCGGGATGTCATTTTGAACAACCCATCTTAAGTACGAATCCATAAAGCCATCAAGATCACCATCTAACACTTTCTCTGCTTGAGAACTTTCAAAATTGGTACGGTGATCCTTTACCATTTTATAGGGATGGAGAACATACGAGCGAATCTGACTCCCCCATTCGATCTTTCTTTTATTTGCTTCTTCTACAGCTTCTTTTTCTCGCCTTTTTTCCATTTCAAGTTCAAATAAGCGAGAACGTAAAACCTTCATGGCCTGCAATTTGTTTTGCAATTGAGAACGCTCATTCTGACAAGTAACAACAGTATTCGTAGGTTTGTGGGTGATTCTGACAGCTGAGTCAGTTGTGTTTACTGATTGCCCACCAGCGCCACCTGAGCGGTAAACATCTATTCTTAAATCACCATCATTAATTTCTATTTCAATGTCGTCATCTACTTCAGGAGAAACATAAAGACTTGCAAAGGAAGTGTGACGACGAGCATTCGAATCAAAAGGGGAAATCCTTACCAAGCGATGCACACCGGACTCGGACTTCAAAAGACCATAAGCATAAGGTCCTTCGATTGTTAATGTCGCTGACTTTATCCCGGCCGCATCACCGTCCTGATAATCGAGAGTTTTAACATTAAAATTTTTCGATTCAGCCCAACGAACTACCATTCGATAGAGCATTAAGGCCCAGTCGCAAGACTCTGTACCGCCAGCACCAGCATTAACACTGATAATAGCATTGTTAGGATCCATCTCTTCACTAAGGAGAACCTTTTGCTCTGCCTTATTAAAGCTAGTGATGAATTTATTAAAGACCTCAATGGCCTCTTCAGCAGAACTTTGATCATCGTCTGCCTGTGCGTACTCATTCAGAATTTCAAATTCTTCATTTGACTCATTTAGAGATTCATATGTTGATACCACATCCTGGAGGAGACTTTTTTCTTTTTGGATTTTTGCGGCGTTGTCTGAGTCATCCCAAAATCCCTCCATTCCTTCCATCTGGGATATTTCTTCCAGTCGACCTTTTTTACGATCTACCTCAAAGTGACCTCCGTAAAACGACTAGTTTATCCTGATAGCTTTTTATAGAAGAGCGGCACTCATCAAGCTCAATTTTTACAGTCTGTTCCATTTGATCCCCTAATATATTTCTTTATAAATTTTATCTATCAATTTTTTTTCAAGTTTCTGCATCAGCTCTTCTTCTTTTTGGGAAATTTCATGGTCAAAGCCCAGAAGATGAAGAAATCCATGTATCAAAAGATGAAAAAACTCTTGCTCCACCGTGACATTATACTCTTTTGCCTGTTTTTTCATAACAGGACCGGAAATAAGAATATCTCCAAGCTCAAGTTCGTTAAGAAGAAACTCTTCTCCTCCACGAATATTTTCGTATAACGCCAATGTTAGAACATCAGTCGTTTTATCTTTTTGGCGAAACACAGAGTTAAGGCGTTTCATCTTGGTGTCTCCACAAAGAGTCACATTAAATGAATAAAATGGCTTTACTGAATACTGGTGAGAGAAAAGGTTTTGCCTTTTATTCATAAGAAAATGATCAATCAGAACAGCAACTGTCTGGAACCTCTTATTAAAACCATTTCCGAAGGGGTTGTGCCTCAAGCTTTTATCATAAGAAATCTCTAAATTTTTGGTCGAGTATTGTTGACTCATAACTTCCTACTTTGAGCTAGAGCGTCATATCTGATAAAGACAGAGTTCTCCGTGTGAATTATACTATCACTAGTCAACAAAGCTGAATACTTTCTGAACTCAAGCACTGGACTTCTTTATGATATTAAATGAATTCACAAATTTGGTACAAGTCGTCAAAGCCTTAAGGGATCCTGAGAAAGGCTGCCCATGGGACTTGGAGCAAAATCACCAGAGCTTGCTAAAATATCTACTCGAAGAAAGCTATGAATTTAAAGAAGCTGTAGAGAAAGGTGACTCCCCTTCAATGAAAGAAGAATTGGGGGATGTATTACTGCAAGTTCTACTTCATTCACAGATCGCAAGTGAAAGTGGGGAATTTGACCTAGAATCTGTATCTAAAACATTAGCAGATAAGCTCATACGCCGCCATCCTCATGTATTTGATAACCCTAACAATCAAAAGGTTACCTCGAAAGAGGTCAATGAAAATTGGCATAAAATAAAAGAACAAGAAAAGGGGCAGAAGAGCACACGCGCTATAAAGGAAAAAATTATATACGGACCTGCCTTGAAGGTGGCGGAAAATATTGGCCATAAAACAAAGGCGTTAAACTTTGATTGGGAAAACGCAGGACAAGTTGCATGGAAAGTAGAAGAGGAATGGCAGGAGTTAAAAGAGGAGCTCATGCCAAGTAAAGTTAATTTAGATCGAATTGGTGAAGAACTAGGCGACTTTTTATTTTCAGCAGCACAATTATCACGCCATCTAAATTTAGATCCCGAAGAGTTGCTCAAAAAAGCAAACCAAAAGTTTCTTAAGCGATTCTATGCGATGGAAGATCAACTCGTACAAGAAGGCAAAGACTTTAAAGATATGACCCAAGAACAACTAGATAAATACTGGACCCATGCAAAGGCACAAGAATAATATGAAAACAGAACTAAACCTCAAGAATGACTACATAAAACTTACACCGGAGAAGAGACTTTATAATATAGAAAACCCCATTGTCGCGATTACTGGAAATATTGGCGGTGGAAAGAGCACAGTCTCTTCTTTCTTTAAAAGTGAGGGTTTACTTGTTCTAGATGCAGATCAACTTATTCATCGCATCTATGAAGATGAAAAAACTATTGAGTTCGTAAAGAATCTTTGCCCAGTGGCGGTAATCAATGATGAAGTAGATTTTTCAATATTGAGAAAGGTCTTTTTTGCCAATGGCTTAATAAAAAGCCAACTTGAAAAGTTCTTATATCAGCAGCTTCCTAAATACTTTAAAGAAGCAATTGAGAATTCTGAAGTCCCAGTAATTTATGATGTTCCTCTTCTTTTTGAAAAGAAACTGGAAGATAAAGTAGACTATGTAATTGTTATTTCATCCGACGAAGAGTCCCAGCTAAAGCGGATTCTTAAACGCGATCCAAATTCAGATGAAGCGACGGTAAAGGCAATTATTGCAAAGCAGTTACCGAACAAAGAAAAGATAAAAAACGCCGATCTTGTGATTGAAAATCATATGGGGTTAAAAGAACTTGAGGAGCAATGCCAAAAGGCGAAAGTGCTCCTCTTTGAAAAGTCCTAAAGATTGGAATCTAACTCTTGGCTCAGTTCTTGATCTTCCGAGAAAATGACTTCCTTTACGTCGTCTTCTTCTCGGTTTCTATAAATAATACCTAGCCCGCTTTGGTTTAACTCATTAGATAGGCTAAAGCCTTGGTAAAGTTCTTTTAAGGACTCAACGACCAATTCATCAGTTTTCTGGCCAGAGCGGGTTAATCTACCAAACTCAAAAGTTGAGTCATCAAGGTCCTTACGAACATTGGCCAAGGTCTCATTCATTTTATCTAGGCGAGGCATTTCTGCTTGTTCAGAGATTAGGGCCATCTTCCCTAGACCAACATCTAGATTCCTTAAGACCTTATTAAAACTTTGAAGCACTTGCTCCACTCCTTTCATCTCTAAACGTACCTTAGTAATACTTGATTCAAGCTTAGGGTCGATGCCTTCTTTTTTCATAAAAAGAAGAGTTTGTTCTAATGATTGATTTAATCGAGCCCGTAACTCATCAATTGTACCTTTTAGATCTTTAAAATCTTCCTTTGTAGCATTAACGGATACAAAAGCTTTTTGATTTTCTTCTATTATATTTATCGATTTAACACTTGATTCCATCAAACTATGCTCTTGTTTTAAAAGATCTTTGGAAATATTTAGTGTCACTGTAAATAAACGCTCAAGCTCGTAGCGAAGATCAATATTATGGATAATTGCTGTTTTCGTTTTCTCAAAATAAACTTTCGAATCACCTGCGATAGAAAGCTCTCTATTACCAAAGGCCTCGAGATCTGAAACTAACTTCATTTGGTCATTAATACTATTCTCTAAGATTTGGATTTCTTCTAAAAACTCAGACTTAACCAACTCTGTTGCATCAAAAAAGATTTTTAGTTTCTCGAATAATTCGCCTATTCCAGCGACCTCGTAATCTTTAAGAAGTTTTTCTTGAGTACTTTGATTAAAATTATTATCTGAGAAGGCCTCTAATGTCCTACGTATTGGACCAACTATCGCCTTAGTTTGATTAGTAATAGTTTCCTCAAGACTTCTCAAAGGGTAAAAGAAAATCATAATTCTCTTTTGTTGAGAATATTCTACAGGTGACACATACATTTCATAAGGAAGACAGTCGTTCGTTTTAGGGTCTTTTACTTGAATCTGATATATACCTGCAACACCTTGATTATGGGCCATCAAAACGGGGTCATCTTCGCCAAGATTAGTATATTGCTGAAGAAAATCCCAAGAAATAGAACTACCTTCTCTGTGAGTTTCAGATAAGTTCCAATGCTCATAAAATAGATCATTTGCCCATGAAACATTTAAATTCGAATCCAAAAGTACGCTGCTAAATGGAACAGCTTCCTGGAAAACAGTACCAAAGGATATTCTCTTATGAAAATATTCACGACACCTATCAAACTCTCTCTTAAAGTCTTCACTTGTATTTTGATCAACGATTTTATTTTCCATTGGAAAAAGACCATCTTGAATTCTTTTAAGAATTTTTTGTTCTAGTTCAGCTTGCTCACTTCTTCTTGTTCTAGAGTAAAACCAAATTCCACCGAATAGAGAAAATAATAAGAAAGCCCCAATCCCCAAGAGAGCAAAGGCCATTGTCTGGGTATCCTTTTCCATTTTAAGTTTAGTTAGGCTGATTTGAGGCGCCACTTCTTCAAACCATGTTTTATATTGTATTTTTAGAGTTTTAAAACTTCCTGAAAAGTTTCCAAAAGCACTTGTATAACGTGACAGCATGGAGACTTCTGTATTTACGGTTTTAAGTTTACCAACAATATTTTGCTTATCCCTATTGGAAAGAACGGAGCCCATGGTGATTTTTTTCATTAACTCAACATCTCTTTGAGTTAATGTTAAAAGTGTTTCCAATTTCTTTTTAGTAAAGAAGCCTGGAGTTTGGATTGATCTACCAGACATTCTAGCCTTTACTCTTCTTGAGATACGAGTAAGGCTTCGCCAGTTATTTTGAACAACAAAGCTTTCAAATGAGCTAACTTTATTTGCAAGGACCAAAATCACGCTTCCCATTTGTGGGTACGAAATCAGTTCATTTAAATGTTTTTTTGTTTGATTTAAAGAGCTTCTAAAGTTTTCATAAGACTCTACCTTATTAAAATGATGAAGCGTCTTAGTTCTTTTATCTACAGTATTTAAACGTAAAATTGCATCTCTTGCCCTATCTTCTTCAACAAGGATTTTGACAGAATCAAGTCCTGCCTTATCCTTAAGTTCATCAAAATGAAGAGAGGCTTCGAAGGCGGCATTTAGATTTTCGACATCAAATGGTCCATTGTCCCAAAAATATTTTACACCTATGCCAAAGGCACTAATCGTAAGAGTGAGGACAACAACATAATATACCTGAAGCGCACGGCTAGCTTTGAGAAACATCTCGTAAATCTCCTTCCTGGATCTTTATTACTTCTATTATTTTTGAAAAATTTTAAACAGATTAATTGGTAAAACTTTGAGTGAGCTACCCTCACTTAAGCTACCTAACCCGTCTAAATCTACGGCTTTCACATCACCATAAATTCTTGTCTTTATTATTAAAGATATGGGACGAAAGAGAAAGGGAAAATGAAAAAGGTGACAACTTTGGTCTTGTATGGATTTTTTATATTCAGAACGGTCGAGAGGCTTGGCCTCATAGTTTTCATCTATAAGAAAAATATTGTGCTCGCCTAGTTTCTCGATATCTTCTAATGGATGAGTAAATGCCTTCATTACTGGAGACAGTGATAAAACAGTTTCCTTTTCAACTTGGATAAGAAGAGGTTCCTCATCTCCATCCATGTGAAAATCAAATTGAATTTTGAAGTTATCGCTTCTATTCGTTTCAAACACCTTAAAAGTAAAAAGAATGTTTTTACTTAGAAATAACCGAGTTAATCGGTAACTTTCAAGTCTCAATTTCTCTAAGTCTAAATTCAAGGGTACTTCACCACAAAAAGAAAACTTATTATTTTCAATAGTAACTTGTATGTTCTTCTGAAAATTAAAAAGGCCACAAACATCAGAAGCTAGAGGAAACGAGGTAATTAAATTGTCTAGGGTTTTTAAATCAGGTCTTTTTAATTGATCTAGAATATCCACTTTAGTACCACTTGGTTGGTCCCGAAAGAACTCAACAACCAAATGATTGATTTCTTGATTAAACAAACGCCTTAAAGCTCCAAACTCATGCTCACGAGGGGTATCTTTTTTTGATTGTCTTAATTCATTAAAATGAAAATGAAGACGGTCAATAACAGGGTAAATACCAGAGTCCCCTAGGCCATAAAGATCGCCTAGTGCATCCATTCCCTGTTTAAAATTATCTTTTAAATGACCTTTCTCCATTTACCATCCTAGTAAATAGGCTATTAATTTAGCCTGCGAGATCTTCCGGAGTCTCGAAGACTGTCCGAAGCTTTGTTTTTAATTTTAAAATGGCCTGTGTGTGTAGTTGAGACACTCTGGACTCTGTTACATCTAATACTGAGCCAATTTCTTTTAAATTAAGATCTTCATAGTAATAGAGAGAGAGAACAAGCCTTTGCTTTTCAGGTAATGACTTTATTCCTTCTTTAATTTTGTCTCTAACATTTTTATAGCTTACAGCAGTAAATGGGTTTGAAGAACGGCTGTCCTCCATCAATCCTGCCATGAGCTTTTTGTCACCTCTATTGAACGATGCTGAGTCATCAATATTTAATAGAGAAACAGACTTCGCTTTATTGAGAAGGTCGTGAAACTCTTCTTGAGTACATTCAAGTGCCACACACATTTCTTCATCGCTTGCCGGTCTTCCAAGGTCTGACTCTAGACGAGCATATGTTCTCTCTACGAGTTTCGCCTTTTCCCTAACAGAACGAGGAACCCAATCTTGAGCTCTAAGCTCATCTAAAATGGCGCCTCTTACTCTAAATTCGGCATAAGTTTTAAACTTATTGTCCCTAGTCGGGTCAAACTTATCTATCGCATCCATTAAGCCTATAACTCCACATGAAATAAGATCATCCAGCTCAATATTTGAAGGAAGTCTAGATGCTATTTTCATGGCGATAAACTTTACCAACGGAGCATATTCTATAATAATTTCATCTTTTGTTTGAGCATCAATATCTGTTTTGTAGTCTTTAAGATTTTTAAGCTTTTTTGAAATAGAAGACATCGACATACTCCTTGTCATTATAATGATTGAACATCCTGTTTTTGACCTAAGCCACTATCTAATCCCCGCTGAAAAATTGGGAATGAGTTAGCACTAGTGCCAATGTTCTCCTCGGTAAACCGATCGATGACATTATTAAAAGAGTTATGAATCTTTGAACCGGCAACTTTTAACAGTTCCCGATCAAAAAGATCGACGTTTTGTCTAAAAAATGGAATAGCACCCAACACATTTAAGCGGCAGTCAAGGTAAAGACTTGCCGTCTCCAAGAATGTCTTTGTGAGGCGCTCATACTGCTTCTCGTTTGAAATTTTATTAAATATAAGGTGATGTTCACGAACACCAAATCTTTGGCCTAAAACCTTTATTAATGAGTAACTATCAGTAATTGAAGATTTATCTGGAGTTATAACGACAAATCGATAATCGCAATAGCCGCTCAATGTACAAACTTCTTTTGTTAGACCTGCGGGACAATCCAAGATAATTGAATCATAGTCCTCATTATGAGCAGAGATGATATCGATGATAAGGTTTTCAAGACCAAGATCTTTCTCAAATAAATCCACATTACCATTACAAGCACTCAGTAGATGAAAATTACCATCTTTATGAATCGCCTCATCAAATTCAATTTTACTTTGTAGAAGGTCGTAGAATTTACTTTCAAGTGGAAAGCCTAATTTAACGGCTGTGTTACTTAGATTATAATCACAATCAATAAGTAGGACCTTTTCGCCCCTCTCAACTAATAACTTCGATAGTTTTATCGCGACCGAAGTTTTCCCCACTCCCCCTTTACCACTAGAGACAGCAATCGTTTTACAAGGCCTTTGGGTTGGGCAACTTACGCCGTTGCGACTAAAGTTCGAGTTTTGGGAAAGTAACCATTCCCCAGGTGTCTTCCGTGACATTCATTCTCCTCAGGGTCACCATCCTAGCGACCCTGGTTAATAATTTCTTAGTTCAACTTAAACATTCCTGCGAGAATTCTTTCACCAGTTGCTGACTCAATATCTTCTGGAATAACCTCTCCTGTACCAAAAAACTTCAAAGGTAAACTAGGATATTCCTCACTAATATTAAATAACGCTCCATAATTTAAACACAAATCTAAGTTCGTCATTATCAAACCATCTGCTAAAGATTCATAAGTAGAAGTTACTTTTCTATTGTAAATCTCTGAGTGAATCGCCGAAAGACAGATCAATACTTCCACATTGCCAAACGCACGACGAACCCCATCAATGAACTTCTTTGTGTCATTTAATTCTGTCTTATTATTTCTGTAATCAACGATTACATTTTCACCATTCTCCAAAGACTTACGAATACAGGATACGACCTCTGGAATCGTTCCAACTTTATCAACTTTTAAATCAAAAATAGATTCAGTAAAACCTTTATTCTTTCCAGGTTGGTATTGAACCAAACGGCTATCTTTCTTTAAGGCACCTAGCTTATAAAGCATTGAGGTTTGTCCACAAGAGCTATCAGAGACAAGTATTGTTAAACAAGGAGTCTCACTTCCCTCTAGGCTAGAAAACTTTGGCATATCTGTAGGAATCCTCTCTAGCATTTCGCGAAGAGCAAATTCAAATACTGTATCGATATCTTTTTGATCATTTTCGTCTAATTCAAATCCTGCTTTCTTAAGAATTTCATTAATTGTTGAATCAGCTATTGAAAGACTCTTTAAGGTTGTTCTAAGTTGATACAGGCCAATCGGTTCTTTTTTATCAAGACGTTCAATTGACTTCGTTAATTCGTAAAGTTTTTTTTCCATTTCATCAATTTTTCGTCTTTGATTCTCGATAAGCTCACTTTCATGCTCACGAAAACGTTCGGCCCTCTCATCACGGGCTTCTTGAGCGAGGTTTACCTGAGGTGAAGATAGTACTTCTTGAGAAATAACTTTTTCACGAGGTAACTGAACCTGCGCTGGATTTTGACTTAAGTAGTGTTCTTCTTGTGATGGCGGACCAGATAAAAAATCATCGAGACTATTCTTCATCCTTCCACCAAATTCTTTGACTGATTGCACGGGCTTATTTAAGCCAAGACTAGAGTATCCCTTAGCACCAGAGCTTTGAGCAGTTTGTTCACTGCGATTATCAGTATGCCCGTCGATCATTTGGGAAATATACGAGGAATCATTTTGATAAAACCTTTCCTTTGTTTCGTCATCAAATACCTGATCTACCCGAGCTTTTCTCGTATAGTTTTTTTCTGAAATTGCCGCAGTAATTTCAACTCTTTTCTTTTTGAAAGCTCCCTTCAACCCTTTATTTGATACCGTTTTTAAAATAATGGCATCAGGTCCAAGTTCTTTTTTAATTGATTTGAGCGCTTCGTCCAATGAATCGGCTTCAAATTTTCTCACATACATACTACAACCTCACCGTTCCTAGTGATCTAATATTAGCATCTGGACTAAGTTCATTATGGGATACAACAACTAGGTTTGGAATGAACTTTTCCGTTAACTTCTTAAAGTGACTTCTAATTACTGGAGAACATAAAACAATCATCTTCTCCCCCATATTAGTTGCCTCTTCTATTTTTTCATTTAAGCTCGCAAGGATAGATTGAGTCACTTTAGGGTCAAGAGATACCTGTTGGCCCTGCTCAGTTTGGATAATATTCTGAGCGATTGACTCTTCAATTCCTCTATCGAGTGTAAATAAGGGAATCTCTCCCTGCTCGCTGCTAATACTAAAAGTAATAGTTCTATAAAGGGACTGCCTTACCATTTCAGTAAGACTATCCGTGTCCTTTATTGTAGCACCATACTCGGCCAGTGTCTCAAGAGTGGTACGAAGATCGCGGACAGAAACACCTTCCCTTAAGAGGTTTTGTAAAACTTTCAGGACCTGGCCCATAGTGAGAATATCGGGAATTAAATCTGATACAATTTTCGGGTAATTTTCCTTAAATGTATCAAGTAAATTAACTAATTCTTGGCGACCAAAGAGCTCATGAACATTAGACTTGAGTAGTTCTGTCAAGTGAGTCGCAACAACTGTTGAGAGATCTACTACAGTATAACCATTATATTGGGCATCCTCTCTTTGATCTTCACTAATCCACACAGCTGGCAGGCCAAAAACTGGTTCTGTAGTTTCAATGCCATCCATTGGCTCAATTATTCCACCAGGATCCATAGCAAGGAAGTGATCCGTCATCAGATCTCCTTCTGCGACTTTAATCCCCTTGATCTTAATATTATATCCACCAGGCTTAAGCTCAAGGTTATCTTTAATGCGAACCGAGGGAATAATAACGCCCCAATCGAGGGCAAATTGTTTTCGAATATGAGTGATTCGTTCCAGAAGATCTCCATTCTGCTCTGAATCGACAAGGTTTACGAGACCATAGCCAACTTCTAGCTCGACAAGCTCTAGCCCAAGTAGATCCTCTAAATTTTCCGGCTTTTCTTTATCTTCTGACCTCTCTGCAAGTTTTGCTGCTTCAACATCGTTATCATTAGATTGTTCAATCTTATAAGCTGTTCCAACTAGAACGAGCCCCATAACAATAAAAGGGAACTTAGGAAGTCCTGGAATAGCAGCAAAGGTAAAGAGAACACCAGATGCCATATAAATGGCCTTGGGATGAATTTTGAACTGCTTTCCTACTTGCTCACCGAGTGAATCATCACTCTTGTTTCTTGTGGCTATAACACCAGCAGCAGTAGAGATTATGAGAGCTGGTATTTGAGAGACAAGACCGTCACCAACAGTAAGCAAAGTAAAAACTCTGGTAGCTTCACTTATATCGAGACCATTTTGGGCCACACCTACGATAATACCGCCAATGATGTTTACTACTGTAATCAAGATACCAGCAATAGCATCACCACGAACAAACTTACTGGCACCATCCATTGAACCGTAAAAGTCTGCCTCTTCCGCAACTTCTTTTCTTCGCACCTTCGCCTCATTATCATCAATGAGACCAGCATTTAGATCAGCATCGATTGCCATTTGCTTACCTGGCATAGCATCTAAGGTAAATCGTGCAGCAACTTCTGCAACCCTACCGGCACCTTTAGTAATAACCATAAAGTTGATAATAACTAAGATGATAAAAACGATAATACCAACTACATAATTGCCTTCGACAACAAATTCACCAAAAGACCGAATAATCTCACCAGCTGCTTCTGTTCCCTCTCCACCACCTCTAAGAAGGATATTTCTTGTTGAAGCAACGTTTAAGGAAAGTCGGAATAAAGTCATCACCAAAAGAATTGATGGAAATGTAGAGAAGTCTAATGGCTTTTTCGTGTAAACAGAAACCAAAAGGATAACAATACTTAAAGATAATGTTAGAGCAAGGAGGAGGTCTAAAAGCATTGGTGGGATGGGAACAATCATCACCGAAAGAATTAACAGTAGACCAATCGCAACGGCTAAGTCGGAGTTATTTGTGAAGAATTTCAGTTTTTTAAGTAATCCATCCATAGATTAATTAATCCTAGCTTATAGCTTTTTGTTTTCTCTTAAGTTTATAAACAAAGGCCAATACCTCTGCTACTGCTTTATATAAGTTACGAGGCACATATTCACCAGAGTTGGCTGTTTTATAGAGGGCCCTCGCTAAGGGAACATTCTCTACAACAGGTACGTTATGCTTCTTGGCAATTTCTCTAATCCTCAATGCCAAATGGTCGGCTCCCTTGCCCATAACCAAAGGTGAAACCATCTCTTCTGGGTCATATTTTAAAACGACGGCAAAGTGGGTAGGGTTTGTAACAACTACATCTGCATTTGGAATGTCATTCATCAATCGCTTTGTTGCCATTTCTCTTTGAATGGCACGAATTCTTTGCTTAACCTCGGGATTACCATCTTGCTCTTTACTTTCTTTCTTCGCTTGTTCTTTAGTCTGACGGAGTTTGTTTTGATAACTTATTTTTTGATAAGCGAAGTCTCCCAATGCAATAATGCTGATGGATCCAATTATTGAAAAAGCAACTTTTGCCATGAAGAAACGGGCATGTAAAAAGCCTTCAATGAACGAGACATGGAAGTAGCCTTGAAAAGAGTTAATATCATCTTTCACAGCGTAATAAACAATTGCCATCACAAAAATAAACTTAAAAACAGCTTTAATGGCCTCAACCATACTCTTCATCGAAAAGAGTCTCTTGATACCAGCAAGTGGATTTACTCTCTCTAGCTTTAACTCCAAAACTTCAGTGCTAAAGAGAAAGCCAACCTGGGCGACATTCGCAAGGATTCCTACACAAAGAGCAGTCGCGGTAACTGGGGCAATACATTTAAAACCAGTCATTGCTGTTTTTGTAACAATTGTTCTAAAACTTTTTTCTGTGTAAGCAAAAGCAATGTCTAGTGTATAGAGCCACTGTACAAACTCACTCAGAGTTTCATAGATATAGACAATTGAAAGCATCAAAGCCAGGATCGAAGCAGAGAGCACGAGAACGCTATTGAGTTCTTTTGAACTCGCGACCTCGCCCCTATTACGAAATTCATCGATCCTTTGCTGGCTCGGCTCTTCCGTCTTTTCCTGATCTGAATCTATATCATCAGCCACTTATGATCCTTACTATAAAAGAAATTGAAACCAATTCCCTAATTTGTCGGTATATATTTGAAATGCCACTCTAAAAAACTCACTTGAACTAGCTGCAAATACTAAAAGCCCTAATCCAATATTCACAACAAAAGAAACCATGATGACATTCATTTGAGGTACGGTTCTTGCGACAATACCTAGTACAGTCATAATCAACATGTTTGTAAAGATTAGAGGACTTGCAAGCAAGAGAGCAGACATAAAGAGACCTTTAAAAACTGTCAAAAAGTATTCAGGGGAAGAGGCCATCTTTCCAAGGTCGTATACATGAATACTGAAGAAAGAGTTAAATATTCCTTTAAACATTGGCAATAATGCACCAGAACTTATGATCACAACAATCATTGTCCAGCGAATAATTTGCTCAAATGGCCCCACTCTACTCGCACTTGCGGGATCAAAATAGGCCACTGCTCCAAAACCTATTTGTTGAGTAATAACCGACCCACTTGCAGTAAAGAGTTCCATTAGACACTTAACAAGGTAACCAATGAGTAAACTAACAACGGCGTAAAAAATTGTTAAGATCCAAAAGCTATCGACGCCCATATAGACCATATCTTTATAAACTTCGGCCTTCACGAGAGGAAAAAAAGCAAAACTTAGAATTAGAGAAAACAAAACTTTAACAAGACTTGGAATACTATTATTATCGAATATTGGTAATTGAATAATCACAAGCATCCATCTTGTAAAAACAAGCCAGAAGCAGGTTAAAGCGTGAATATCAATGACACTTATATTTACCAAGTCTATTACTCCTAATTCTGGTTAATTATTTCTGGAATGCTTAAAATCAATTCCTTTGTAAAATTAACTAAAGTCTCAGACATCCAAGGTGCAAAAATAACCATGGCACCAACGATGACAATTATCTTAGGGATAAAGGAAAGCGTCTGCTCGTTAATCTGTGTTACTGCTTGAAATAGAGAAACCAAAATACCCATAACCAGCGCTCCAAGAAGCATTGGTGAAGCAACATAAAGGGTTACTTTAATGGCCTGATTTGTTATCTCTGAAAAGACGTCGTAACCCATATTTATTCCTTAATTAAAAGACCGTAAAATCGATCCTGTTACCAACTGCCACCCATCAACAAGAACAAATAAAAGCAACTTAAATGGTAGAGACACAACGACAGGAGGCAACATCATCATACCCATTGCCATCAGCACTGAGGCCACCACCATATCCAAGATGAGAAAAGGGATGTAAAGAAGAAACCCAATTTGAAAAGCAGTCTTAAGCTCAGAGATAATAAAAGCTGGTATTAAATAATGAATTGGAACTTCATTAATATCGTTCGGAGCTTTCTCTCCAGTGATATCGAAGAATAACCCGATATCCGCCTTTCTCACCTGCTTACTCATAAAGCCTCTCAGGTGATATTCAATGACGGTCAATGCTTGTTCGGTCTTAATTTGTTTTTTTACGTAAGGCTGAATACCCTGGTTATAAATCGCCATGCCTGTAGGCTTCATAACGAAGATCGATAAGAATAATGCAAACCCAATTAGCAACTGGTTGGGAGGTAAATTCTGAGTACCAATCGCTTGTCTCATAAAAGAAAGAACGACAATAATTCTGGTAAAACAGGTACACAGGATAAGAATCGCCGGCGCCATAGTTAGAACAGTAAAGAGAACGAGTACTTGAATCGTATCGACAAGGTCCGTACCTTGACCAAAATTTACCGACAAACCAGGAAGTCCAACATTACCCTGCTGAGCGAATGTAATTCCTGAAAAGAAAAACAGGAGAATAGAAATTAACTTTTTCACTAATGCTCCTGATTACTGAAGTGGCTTCAGATCTTTAAGTTTACTTTTAATTTGATCGCTAAATTTCACTTTATGGCTTTCTTTTGCAGCGGCCATTTCTTTCTCAATTGCTCTTAGAGCTACAGAGTCCGTTCCTTCGTTATTATCTTTCTCACTTTCATTATCTAAAAAGTCTTTTAGCTTAAAAGATTTCTCTTCACTATTTGCGACCCCGAGTGAGGAATCAAAATTTGAACCACTAAGGCTTTTCTCACCCTCTTTAAAGAGACCGCTCATATCATTGACCTCAGAAATCATGTGTAGACCTTTTTCTGAACTCCCAACTAGAAATACTTGTTTATGGGCTCGGATTAATAATAGGCTTCTCTTAGGAGCGATATAAGTTGTATTAAGAACTTCAATCACTTTTGTGCTGTTAAGAAAGCCTAATTTACTTTTACTAAAAGCTCCTTTTTTTAAGAGAGTAACAATTCCATAAAAAAGGAGAAGAACAAGGGCCAAAAACCCTACAAACTTTCCTGCGTATGAGGACAAAGAGAACTCATTCTTTTTCTTAGTTTGAGCGGCTTGTATAACAGAGACACTATCGTTCTTTGCAGGCAACTTACCTTTAGCTTGTGGTTTTTTAATATCAATTAATGATTCTTTTTCTTTTAACAATTTCTCCAAGTAAGACTCGTCATATACACTTGAATCTTTTTTCGCCAATGCTTTTCGACTTGCAGGTGCCAAAGCAGGAGCTCTACCTGGATTCACCAAAACTGTTTTATTCTTTGGAAAATTGACAATAATTTTCTTACCCTTCAAAACTAAGGCTATACGGTCGGTCTTACCTTCCATATTCTGAGGAAGGATTGCGCGTATACGTACTTTTTCTTTATCAAATTGATAAGCAAGAATTTTAGAGTCATAAGACTTATTTACTGAAAATTTCTTTTCAATTTTCGGCCATACAAAAGAACCCGGTATAGCAACTTGAACAAAGTTATTTTTAACAGAAAGCTCCGGAAAATCCGCCAATTCTCGATCAAGTTCAACAACTAATCTTCCCTCCCGTCCCTTGTCTTCAAAAGTAACATTTAATACTTTTGCTTTATTTGCATAGGTCGTTAAGGTAATAAAAATTAATGCGAGGCTTACTAAAAATTTCATAACTCTTCCTAAGTTACTTATTTAATACTTATTTAAGCGTTTCTATTCTCTCTACTGGAGAGATAATATCAGTCAAACGAATCCCGAATTTCTCATTCACAACAACAACTTCACCCTTTGCGACTAGCTTACCGTTAACGAGAATCTCCAGTGGTTCACCAGCGAGCTTATCTAGTTCCAAAACAGAACCCTGACCCAGTTGCAAGAGGTCTTTGATGACAACTGATGTTCTTCCTAACTCGACTGTTACCTTTAAGGGAATATCGAGAATAAAATCGAGGTTTTGAACCTTTAGTTTATTAAGGGCATCATCACCAGCTTGCACATTATCTGCGATGTTTGATATTTCTTGAAGGTCTTTTGGATCAACATTACTAAGTGCCCCTTCATTATTTGTTTCGTTTTCCATATTTACTCTCCCTGCTTTATTTGGATATTTCTTCTTTCTTTATTTAAAACTTTTGTGACCTGTATTGCTCTATTTCCCTTGTGTACTCCAATGAGACACTTCATTTTCTCAACACCTTCTACTGCAAGAGTCACTTCACCAGAAGCTTCTTGATTAAGAGGTATAATGTCACCCTTTTCCAACGTAACAAGATCACCAACCGTCATCGGTGCTTCTCCAAGCTTAACAATGACATCCGTCGTCGCATCCATAATGTGATCATTCATAGCAGTCGTCCAAATACTGTCCGCCATATCATTGTCTGTTTGGAAACTAGAGCTCAATTTTTGCTTAATAGGTTCAATCGTCGAATAAGGAACCACAATCATTACTGTTCCAGATGCAGACTCAAATTCTACTTCAAGGGTAGTAGCAATGATGACGTCCGATGGAGGAACAACACCAACAAACTGTGGGTTGATCTCTGTTCTAAGGTATTGAGCATCAATTCTATGAACTGGTGCCCACGCCTCTTCTAAGTCAGTGATTGCCATGTCCATGACTTTCTTCATAAAAGAAAGTTCAATCTGAGTAAATTCTTTCCCTTCTATTTTTGTAAAAGGTCGGTCAGTGCCACCAAAGTAAGAATCAATAATTGCATAAGCAAGCTTTGACTCAAAAACGAGGAGAGCAGGACCTCTAAGCTCGTTGTACCTCATGATACACATGCAAGACGGGATAGGCAGAGTATTTACGAACTCACCAAACTTCAAAAGGTCTGTTGAGATCATCGAAATTGTAGAGATTTTTCTTAATGAGTTAGAAAGAGACACTCGAAAGGATCTAATAAACCTTTCATAGATAATTTCTAAGATCGGCATTCGACCACGAATAACCCTATCTTGATTGGTTAGGTCATAGGTCTGAATATTATCATCTACGTCATCAGCAGCATCAAAGTCAGCGCCGCCTCCACCGAGGATATCATAAGATTCACCGTCGTTTACGGCATTTAATAGAGCATCTACTTCTTCTTGACTTAGAACTTGGGCCATACCGAATCCCCTCCTGGGAAATATTTAGTGAACTTCCTGCTCACCGCCCGCTAGAATTAAACTAGCTAGTTAATTTGAAAACTGACGTAAAAAACGTCTATAACGTGACCATCAACCAGAAAGGCATTAATCGCCGCTTTAATCTCCTCTTTCAAGAAATTTTTACCTTGGACACTTAAAAGGTCTTCGGGTCTTTTTCCATTCAAAGTCGTAATAACAGAATCTCTTATTTGAGCCTTTCTTCTCTTAAACTCTTCTTCATTAGATTCTTTTGAAAATTTTAAAACTGTATTAAGCCGTACAAAACGACGAGGTCCATCTCCCTGCGCGAGGTTGGCCGTAAAGCCATCTAGAGGAAACAACTTTCCATCATCTACCTGTGCTTCACCAGTTATTTGAATTTCTCCATCTTCACCAGTGATTTTTTTCATCTCGGCCTTAACAACATCACTAATGGAGGGTGTTTCAGCCAGTTTTTGATGACTCATAAACTGAAAATAGGCTACTGCGACCATCACCGCAGTATTAGCGACTACAAGTATCGTTAGAAGTGGATTTTTTGCAGAGGAAACTTTATTAGCAGGTGGTTGTACTTCCATTTGCTCATTTTCTTCGGCCATCTCTTTACCATCCTGGTTTATTAGCTATGACGAGAGGATTTTATTACCTACCCTCTGTCAAAAATTATACACGCTGTGTGCAAGATATCAATCAGAGAGAACAGAGGATGGAACTTTCTACCTAGTAGGCTAGGAAATTTCTTCCAATATACTGAAAAAGCGTCAAGGCCATGACGAAATAAATGCCCGACGAAATAGGTGGTGTACTAATGACACCAAAAAAAACCCTCCTAAAAGAGGAGGGCTTTCTTATTTAAATTCCTAAAAAAAGGAAATTACATCATTTCTTTCCAAGCTTTTCCTGGACGGAATTTAGGAAGAGTCTTTGCTTTAATTTTGATCTTCTCACCTGTCGCAGGGTTTACGCCCATACGTGCAGCACGACGAACTTTAGAGAATGATCCAAAACCGATAAGGGAAACATCGTCACCTTTTTTAACAGTTTTCTTTACAACGTCGATCAGTGTCGCAACAAAGTGATCAGCATCTTTCTTTGTTAGGTGGTTAAGTCCTTTGTCCTTAAGGATTGCTTCAATTAGCTCTTTTCTGTTCATTCCAACTCCTATTGGTAAGTGAATAATTCGAATACTAAAATGGTTACGTATTTTACTTTGATTGACAAATTTTTTTTTTGAAAGCGCCATGGAGAAAGGCTTTTGGAGGTTTTTAGTTAATTTTTTCTTGCCAAATAAACATTTCTTCTTCAATAGCAATATGAATACTCTCCAAAAAGAGATCATCAATAGACTCTTCAGAAATAGGATTCTTCCTTCTTTCCCAATATTTTTGTAAAACGATAGGAGAAAGCTCTTGGTAAAAGTCATTTAACTTTGGTGTATCTACTCCAGGATATTTTTCCTCGAGTCTACCTAGGTCTGCCTCTAAGGCATGAAGACCTTCGATCAACTCTACTGCTGATGTCAGGTTTAATAGCTTCTTTAAAGATTCGGTGAAAACCCTGTGGATATCCTCCTCTTCTGGGGCAGAAGAACTACGGATTAGATTTTCAAAGCTATTCTCATGCTTAAGAATATCTGCTCTCTTTTGTGGTCTTCTGGAAAAATTGTTGTAAGTACCTTCAAACATATTGTCATTTTAGCATAAAAAAACCCCGCACGTGGCGGGGTCAAATTAATTTTGGTTAATCATTTAATTACAACTTAACAAGATTTCTCTTTTTTAGCTCATCAACAATTTTCACAAAATGGTCAAGAGGATAAGCTCCCTTTACAGGAATTCCGTTAAGAACAAAGCCAGGAGTCCCTTGAATACCAAACTTAGCGGCTTCCGCCATGTCTTCCTTAATACGCTTGTTAACTTTTTCTGAATTAAAATCTCCAGCAAGTTTTTTCATATTAACGCCAAGTTTCTTAGCCTCTGCATCAAGGAATGACTTTCCATTCTTAAGTTTTCTTTGATTTGCGAAAATAGCATCATGAAATTTAAATGCTTTTTCTTCAGATTGAATACGAATGGCCTCGTAATACTGAGCAGCAATCATCGCTGCAGGGTGAAAACTAAGCGGAAGGTGCTTGTAGATAAATTGAACCTTACCTTCATATTTCTCTAAAATTTTAGTTACAGTTTCAAAACCTCTACTACAGAAGGGGCACTCAAAATCAGAGTACTCAATAAGCACAAGAGGCCCATCTTTTGTTCCACGAACTGATTCATTTTCTCTAATCATTGGTTTTAGAGGGCTACTGAAGCTTTCTTCAAAGGCTTTTTTCTCAGCTTCAACCTTCTTTTCTTGCATGGCCCCTTTAGCATTTTGAGCTGCTTCTTGAAGTACCATCATGAATTCAGCAGGGTCTGCTTTGATGGCCTCATAAAGAATCTCTGGGTTTTCCTTAAGGGTTTTTTTAAGTGCGTCCTTATTCATACACGAGGAAAGCGAGAAAATCAGCGCAAGCCCAAGTATTGAAGCAAATTTAACGTTTTTCATTAATACATCCTTTTCTTTTTAAGAGAGAAATATCCCTCTATTCTTCATTAGTCTTATAGAAAATCAACCTCTAGTTTTCGGAATTTTTTACCAAGTTCTTTTGAATCCAATCCAAGTACTTATTTAGCTTCCTCGTTTGAGGTCTCAGTGCGGGGTAACCAATCAAATGAACTCTCTGTTCATAGTTGCCCTTTAGAAAAGATCTCATTGTGGCAAATACAGCAAAAGCTGGTGCTGCTACCGCTTGGTAAAGGTGAGTGGCCAAGAAAAAATACATAACCATACTTATACAAAGAGCGAACCAAATAATTTGGTCAATAATAGCTTTCTGATCACTTAAGAATAGATTTATCTTTGGATTATTTGGAAGAGTCTGATCAGCGAGTAAAATGATGTCTTCATATAATCCATTTGCAAAAGCATACAAGGCAATAGACACGGCCAAAACACTTGCCAATATATAAAGTAAATAATGGAGGAAAAAGGTTTTCTCAAAACCTGGCTGATGAATTTTTGAATACTTTTTAGGAACAGCAACCTCGTGAAGTGCCTTATTTAGCTCTGCCGTTTCCATATAAGAGAAGAAGAACTCACTAAATTGACTGAGTAACTTTAGGTCTGTGAAGAAATCAGGATTATAACTTGCGTCCTCTCCCCCATTTCTTTTTTCGCAGTAATCTCCGATCAAACGAAATGGCCTCAGGAGAATATCAGAGGTATAAATCGCCGTAACATTCACAAAGATGAGCAAGAGTGCTGCATATGGCATCAAGTCCGTTAAGCTACTTGAGAGAAAATCAAAGAAGACTTCTCCGAATGCATCAATGCCTCGATATTCGTTTGCCCTAAAAAAGATAAGGTTCATATTAAGGAGAATCCAAAAGAACGCTGCTGTTATAGTAAAAGTAAAAAGAGGGATTGAAGTCATTTTTAAGCTGGTAAGAATACGAAACTTCGCTTCGTCATTTTTCCAAAGCTTACGCCACCTTCCCTTTAATAATTCAATAACCTTCTTAGTGTTGACCAAGGCACTCATTAAGAACTCTCCTAAATACATATACAAATTTATTATAGTATTTTCAGTCACTTAATACCTTCCAGAAAATTCTTCCTCTTTGGGTATGATGCTTTAGAATCGGCCAATATGTGCCAGATAATGAGCCGCTAAGGGTAAAGTCTTTGTCAATTTTGATAAATTCACTGCAATCAAAAGTGACTAATTCTTTGACAGGGGTTAGAGAATTTACAGCTTAGGCCGATCAGGCCAAGACCAACACATCTTCCACAGCCACCAAACATAGCCATAAGCAACTGTAATCACATTAAAAAAGGTAGTACACCTATCAAATCCCCACTTTGCCGCAGGTTGGCACACTTTCTGCAACTAGTTCAGTACATAACTTTGAGAGAGTTAATTTAACAGGAGAGAGTAAAATGAAAACGTTCAACTATTTTAAACTTAAGTCTATAGGCCAAAAACTTAGCCTTCTAGGACTTGCAGCTATGCTAGCTGTATCATGCGGTTCAGATAAAAATGAAACTGGACCTAGTAATAACGGAACCGGTTCTTTACCAGTAGGTACAAGCCCCGTCTTTTCCGACCCTTCCACAGGTGGAAATAACCTTAATGTGTGGAATTCACTTAAAGGTTCAACTTCATGTTCTCAAGGGCGCATGCAGGATATGACCTTCACCTTACAACAAGCTAGTAATGGCAGTACCATTTCTGGTTACCTCCAAAGCGGAACTGTTTCAGGAAGCTCACAAGGCTCTTACTATGGAAAGTCTGCTAACGGTGATTTAGTCTTTGTGAGCAAAGTCTCAAATGGCAATCAACTTGGCTTCAATGTTGTCCTTTCTTTCTGTCAATTTAGTGATGGAGTTAACCAATATATTGGTCCAAATGCTCAGATGAGTAACTTCTATGTGAATGCTCTAAGCCTGAACAATAGTGGATCATGCGCAACCGGTGCAGTATCAAATGGCCAAATTGGATTTTACAGCCCAGCGTTTGGTGGATACGTACCAATCAATGTCGCTTCTGCAGGAATCAATTGTTACTAATTTAAGAATTTATTAGGCCCTATGGAATTGGGGCCACTCTCTACTCTCTCCAAAGCGAGGAGTGAGGGGGCGACCTTTCGCTCCTCCCTTAGGAAAAAAGTGGAGTTAAAAAAGAGCAGGTTCAGATTTATTCTGCTTTTTAATATAGTCGGCTATTCCCCGGGCAACTGCCTTGGCATAACGACTTTGAAATTTATCATCTAGAAGTTTTTTAAGCTCTTTAGAATTAGATAAAAAGCCAACCTCTAATAAAATCCCCGGCCTCTTCGTTAAGGCCAATACATAAAAGAGACCCGGCTTCACTCCCCGATCAATCATTTTATAACGCTTTCCAACTAGCACTTGTATATTTGAATGAATACTCTTGGCCAAACCCTTTGAGCTTTTCACGGTCCTTTCAATCACTAAATCCGTCAGGATTTTATTCACAATAATTTCCTTTCCGGTTAAATCCTTATTTTCAACCTGCTCGACTTTCTTGATGGCAGAATCATTGTGGTTATCCAGATAATAAGTTTCAAAACCTCGCGGCTCATTTTCTTCAGTACTATTTATATGAACACTAATAAAAAGGTCCGCCTTAATCTTTTCTGCAAGTTCAGCTCTTTCAGCAAGCGTTACTGTTCTATCTACGCTTCTAGTTAAATAGCTATTAAACTTCTTCTTCACCAACTCTTCATGAATTTTCTTCGCTAAAGATAGGGCAATGTCCTTCTCCTTAATGAGTCTCCATCTCTTCTTAGCAAAGTAGTACCTGGCCCTTGCTCCCTCATCCTCACCCCCATGTCCAGGATCAATCAGAATGGTAAAGGCCTGAGCACC
The DNA here is from genome assembly GCA_017858255.1 of Bacteriovoracaceae bacterium. Taxonomy (GTDB): domain Bacteria; phylum Bdellovibrionota; class Bacteriovoracia; order Bacteriovoracales; family Bacteriovoracaceae. The sequence goes on along the minus strand of JAFMBV010000017.1, from coordinate 5,404 downwards.
TAGTGAGAAAAGTAAAAATAGTATAAAAAGAGGTTTTTTCATTATCAGTAAATCTTCTTAAGTTTATGACCTGGGAAATAATGACTTAAAATTTTTCTATAGTCCCAACCCTTATCAGCTAAATCTAGTGCTCCTAGCTGGCACATACCGACTCCATGACCAAGCCCATCACCTTTAACTCTTAGCTTAACCATACGTGGACCAGCACTTTCTAATTTTAGAGTAAAGTTATTAGAGGGCACAATGAAGCGACCAAAATATCTTCTTAATAAGGCCTTTTTAAAGGAGAAATTCTTATCTCCCAAATAAAAGCGAATCTTTCTTGAAAACTTTTTATCTGGAACTATACGGAGGTCTTCCTTCTCACTTAGCTGAATCACGGCTTCATCCATATAACCCTTCTTCACGGCCCAGCGAAGGAATTTCTGCCATTTCTTTAAGGTAAGAGTATTATCAAATCCCTGTGATCCATGATCTTTACAATAGGGACAAGGTACAGCTTTGTAGCTTTTTAAAGAATTTTGCCACACCTGCTCTGGCCTCAACGTTCGACCACCACACTTTGCATGAAAAAAGATGGGGGCTATTTTCTCCGTTTCATTTACAAGCACCAATCCACTTGTGGAATGGGCCGCGAGCTCTGTATTTAAATTAGCGTCAAAAAAGTTTCCACTCACTTGGTGCTTCTCAGAACTTTCAATATGATAATAAGTTTCGTGACCTGCTTCCTTTTTGACCTGGCCACTATTCATTTTATGAAGGGCATAACTCCTAGCTGCTATCGCTTGAGCCTTCAAAGCTTCTATTGGCCACTTAGAGTTCATCTCTCTTGCTAATAAACTTGAAATATAAGTTTCTAAACTGGTCTCATGAATTACATCACAGCTGTCATTTTTTCTTGATGTTACAACATGCAAAAGCCCTTTAAACTTTTCCTTTGCTAAAGAAATTAATCCGGTGCTTGAGCCTAAAGATGCGAGAAGGATTGGTTTTTTAAAAGAGGACCGCGATTGAATATTTTCACATTTAAATTTAATGGCCTTGCGCCCTTTAAAGACTTGAACGTCATTATTTAAATGAAACTTCCTCTTCAAGTCGGTCCCAGTAATGAAGACATTTTTTAATGATTTTTGAACACGGACCTTAATCATAGGAGCATCTTTAATGGACTCATTTCTTATTGCTCGCAACTCGGGTCCATTAGGCTTGGCATTTTCCTCGAGATGACGGCCATAGACGCGAGCAATATTTCCCCAACTTGGAGAAATCCACAGAAAAAGTACGGTGATAAAGAGGAGATTATCCTTCAAAGGGTTTCCTTCCTTGGGTCCCAGGAAACGGCCAATCCGTAGCCGTCTTATTATTTATCTATCTTATCGATTTTTAATGGTTAATTCAACACAGCATTGAGTTGAACTAAGGAAGAAACTCCATAACCTTTTGAAGATCAAGCCATGCAGAACGCTTCATATTTGGATTAATTTGAAGAATATCAGGATGAAAGACTGGGAATACTTTTAATTGGAGCTCCTGAGCCCCTCTCTTAAGCATTAAGTTAAACTCTTTACCGTGAATCTTAGAGAGTCTCTCCTTTTTTTGGAGAATGGTGTTTGTAGACAAAGCACCAAGTGAAACGATGATTAGTTCCTGAACATCACGAGGGATTTCCTTTAAAAGACCGAACCACTCCTGTTCAGCAACTTCACTATCCTTGGTTATAAAAACCCGACAATGGGTTCCTGCTCCTATCTTCATAGCGGCAATCATTTTACTTAGAAGGTCAGAGTATGGATTTTCTGAATCATAATCCTTTGGGCATTCACCAACAAAGAGAATCATCGTTTTAGTGTCAAGAGTGTCTACAATACGAGGGTGTGCAATTGTCACCAATTCAGCTTCGTTTATAACAAGATCATTACCAGTCGATTTGGTCTTTAATTCTCCGCCTTTAAAAGAAACTTTTTCATCCAAACCAGCAGACTCCGAAACAAAGCGTCCTAAAGATTGCAGCATGCTTTTCTTTTCGTCTTGATCTTTAGAAACTTCCTCTCTTGAAGAAGCAACTTGAGGACCAGGTACGGCGATAGGCGTTTTGCTAGTTTTCGTTTCAAGAGTCTTCCCAAAAGCACTCTCTATTGGTCGTCTTGTGACCAAAACCTGCGAAAATAGGGCCTCAGCGTAGGTTGGGAAGGGAAATGTGCCCTTTCTGGCCATTTCCTTTTGAGCAGCTCTCAGTTTTTTATAATCTATATCTGACACTAATGGTCACCTTTAATCATTAAGAAGGGTAAATTCCTCCAAGTAATCGCATTGTCTCAATCTTATGTAAAGGAGCACATGAGTTAAGACGAAATAGTATTTACCTGCAACGGGTCATAGACCCCATAAAATTTGAGGAGAACGACCATGACAAAAGAGGTCGACTTTAAATTTGAAAGATTCGAAGAATACTTTGGCGAAGTTTCCCAAGTTAAAAAACAAATTGATGACTGTCATGTCTGTGGTGGAAAGTTAATCTTTACCCACCTTTCAGATTACAAAAATCTTTATGTTCAAGAAACGGCGAGATGCCCAGAGTGTGGTGGTGGCAATAAGAAGCTTCTACATATTCTTAATTAGGTCGCAAAACTTTTAAGATATTTTTTGCGATTTTCAGGGAGACCTCAAGCTCTTTTGAGATCTCCTCAGCCTCCAACCGAGACAAATCGGTTGGGCTCAAGCGAATATTTTTCAAAATATTTTTCTTCATTTTAGGACCAACTCCTTCTACTTGATCTACCCAACTAGAAAAAGTTCTCTTCTTTTCAGCTTTATGGTGAAGCCTACGAGAAAATCGATGGGCCTCATCCCTCATCTGGGTAATGATTCTAAAAAGAGATTTGTTTTTGGCCAAAAGGTAAGGGTTCGCACGGTTAGGTATAAAAAGTCTTTCCTCACTCCTTTGAATGACTTCATCATTAAACTCACCCTTTGCTTTTGCTTTGGCGATCGCGCATATTGGGATATCCAGTCCAGCTTCCTCTAGAACTTTTCGAAAAGAACTAAGCTGTCCCTTACCTCCATCAACAATGAATACATCAGGAAGCTCACCGTGCTCTAACCTTCGCTCAAGAACCTCTTCCATCATCGCAAAGTCATTGTTTCCCTCATCTCTTTCAGTTAAGTGATAGTTGCGATATGACTTTTTCTCGGGCTTGCCATCTCTAAAAACAATCTGAGCTGCCGTGGGAGAACTCCCTTGAAAAATCGCAATGTCATAGCATTCTAAGACGACTGGTCTCTCCTTCATTCCAAGGAGATCCTTAAGTTTATTAAGGCCGACATAGACAGAGTCTTCATTTGTTATACGAACCCTTTGGTGTTCCCTAGCTTGATCATGGGTAAGCTTCATAAGTGAAGATAGGTCTAAATCCTTTGTTTTTGGTTTTATTACCTTTATTGAGCCCAACGACTTTAAGGCGTCTTGAAAGAGTTTTTTATTTTCTCTTGAAAACTCAGTCGTAATAATATCAGGCAAAGACTCTCCACCGGATGAATAATATTGAAAAATGAAGTTAATGACTTCACTTTCGATCTCCTCAGAGCAATCAATAACAGGAAAATGAAAGTTTTTATGACCAAGCAAAAGGCCATTGCGAATAAGGTAGATCGCTAAATCAACCTCTATGTCTCCTACATTATAGGACACGATATCAATATTTTTCGCCTCACCCATCATTTCAGCGTTTTCCTGATGAGCGAAGTCCATAAAGTGCTGCAGAACCTCTAGGTTGTCTCTAATCATCGCTGCATGCTCAAACTCTTCTCTATTCGCCAGGTCTTGCATTCTTTCTTCTAAAACCTTTAAAGACTCTTTACCTTTATCCTCAAAGAAATTAGTTGCAAGCCTTAGATCCTCTTCATAATCAGTTTCGGAAATCTTTCCGACGCAAGGGGCGCTACATTGTTTAATTTGATAAAGAAGGCAAGGCTCCTTCCTTGAGCGAAACTCTCTTAGAGTACAATCTCTAAGTTGAAAAGATTTAATGAGAATTCTTAAGACGTCAGAAATATTAGTCCCATGAACAAAGGGACCAAATACTTTTTTACCTAAACCCCTTTTTACTTTTCGCTGATACTGTAAACGAGGAAATGGCTCATTAAAATCAACCGTGACATAGGGATAAGATTTATCGTCTCTCATCATTATGTTGTATTTAGGAGCGTATTTTTTAATGAGATTATTTTCTAGAACAAGAGCTTCTGCTTCCGTGTCGGTGAGAAGAAAATCAAATTCACGAATATGCCCTACAAGAATTTCTGTCTTAGGTGATTTCACGGAATTTTGGAAATAACTTGAAACTCTCGCCTTTAAATCTTTGGCCTTCCCTACATAAAGAACCTTATCCTGAGAAGACTTCATAAGATAACAGCCAGGCTTACGCGGAAGCGCTTTCGCCTTTTCTTTTAATTTCAATAACCTAGGACTACCTACACTCATATAATCACTATTTTTTCAAATACTTAGTCCATTGCATACAGTCTTTACTTTGCACACAACGTCATTTAAGTTAAACCCTCTTAAAACTCTTATAGCACCTATCCAAAGGATATTGATGAGTCAGCTGGGCGTTGGAAAAGAAGTTCTCTCGTATTGTAATAAATGTAAACTCACATTGGCCCATCTCGTAATGACCATGAAGAGTGATACAATTATTGGCAAAGTTCAGTGTAAAACTTGCCAAAATACGCATGCGTACAAAGATCCTTCAAATGTTAAGGCCTCTAAAACTAAAAAAGGCAAAACAACTAAGAAGTCTACTAGCGCAGACTCTATTTCAGATATCTGGATGAACAGAGTAGCAAGCTCTAGTTCTAAGTCTCAAAAGTATTCTATCAAGGCCAAGTTTGAACTTGGAGATATTATTGATCATCCAAAATTTGGTCCAGGGGTTATTGATAAACTCATTGATGCTGATAAGATTCAGGTGATCTTTCGACACGATATTAAAACACTCATTCACAATAAATAAAAAAAGGCTCCATTAGGAGCCTTTCTTTTTTCTACTCTTTATTTTTTTATCTAAAACCGAATCCACCACCGATGTAGCCACCGATAGAAGCACCGGCCTGAACCCCACCTAATCCGTAGGGAACACTACCCATGAAACCACCATATCCGGCATTACCTTGACCATAACCTTGCATTCCTTGAGCACTGGCCCCATAAGCTTGACCTGCTTGCATATAGTTATGATATAGGCCCTGAGCTGCTGCTTGACCTGTTTGATAATTCGATTGATTAATATAATTTGAAAAGTTTGAACGCGATTGTTGTTGTTGCATTTGTTGTTGTTGTTGCTGTTGTTGTTGCATCCAAAAGTTATTACCTTGGAAGCCACCTGTGTTTCCAAAATATGAACCG
>JAFMBV010000112.1 GCA_017858255.1 Bacteriovoracaceae bacterium | reverse complement strand
CCTGTTGCGTCCATTTCAATTGGAACAGCTGTCGGTTCAGGCGTTGGCTCAGGCGTCGGCTCAGGCGTTGGCTCAGGCGTCGGCTCAGGCGTCGGCACTGGTGTTGACACAGCTGTAGGCTCAGGTGTTTTAGTTTGTGTTACCGTTGTATTTGGAGTTTCTACTTGTTTTTTAATCGGTTTCTTACGATTTCTATTAGGTCTTTTTCTTTTTACTAATGCATTTGCTGGAGGTGGTGGTACTTCAGTATCAGACCCTCCATCTCCTATAAATTGGTCATAAACAAGGTAGAGCAGGACAAGGGCAAGAAGCCCATTTATTAGAAGCTTCTTTTGCTTTTTCTTTTTCGCTTCGTCTTCGTCTTCTTCATCTTCGTCATCATCTTCGTCTTCTATATCTACTTTTGTACGATCACCGACATTAGTATCCTCACCGATATTTGTATCAGTTTGTGTATCATCATCGAGAGTATCGGGGTCTACTTCAACTATCCCCGTACTTTCTTCAAACTCTTCATCAAAATCTTCGTCATCCAAATCTTTAGCTTTTTTGGATGGGATCTTTGATTTCAGATCTTGAACAAAGCCTTCAAACTTCTCTTTTAGCTCATCAAGTTTACTCATGTTCCACACTCAATTAGTTAGCATCGGAAAAAAGTGATTTTGTCATATTAGAGAACATATATTTCCCAAATCTAACAAAATTGTTTATATCTATATTAACTTATCGAAATTTTGTCAGAAAAGTTTATATGTGCCCGATAGATGATGGAGTAATAAAATACGATCGTAGCCAATTTGAGCATTCAGATGCTCTAAGCAGCGATGAATTCTATGAACTTGAAAGGTGGAGGAATACACTCTACAACCTTAAATTAATTGGCGAATACCTGCCCGAAAAGATCGGTTATGGCAATTTAAGTCAGCGTAAAGACTATCGATATCTCAAAAAAATAGAAAAACCCCAATTCATTATCACAGGTACACAAACCGGCGGACTGCCAGAACTAAATGGAGAATACTACACTAGGGTTCTCGATTTCGATCTATCTAAAAACCAAGTTAACGTAAATGGACCACTCGAAGCCTCAAGTGAGGCCTTAACTCACGCCGCAGTCTACGAAGGCAATCCCAACATTAACGTTGTCTTTCATATTCACTCCACTCCTATATGGAAGGGAATGATCGCAGAAAATTACCCCGCAACTGCAAAAGAAATACCATACGGTACTCTTGATATGGCAAATGCTGTTCAAGAAATTGTTAAAGTTAACGACTCAGGAATAATTGTCATGAAAGGCCATGATGATGGTGTCATAAGCTTTGCGAATGACTTAGATACAGCAGGAAAACTTCTGCTACAGGTATACGATAAATTCGGCGGGTAAACGCCTAGAACCTTCCACAACCTTATTCCACCAATCACGAATTAAAAACTGTAAGGTTCTCTCACTTTCCTCTGTGAAAAGGAATAAAGAGAAATTTTCTTGTCCTGACGAAAGCATTACAACGCCAGTTTTTGTAATTGGATTATAAGCTAAGTTACCAAACGATGTGATGGTTTCAGCAAAAGACTTCTCAATTTTTAATTTATGAGTTGGAACAATGCCTAAGAAGGAGACTTTATTTCCAAATTTTTCATGGAGACTAAACCCCACTGTCCCGATCGTTCTTCTATGATTAATTTCACCTAAATGTTGAAAATCTAATTTCGAACCATTCATAAATTGGTAAGTGTCGATTTGGAGAAATTTTACATTGTAATTTTTTTGGCAATAATTAAATATACGTCTTGCCTCTTTTTCAATAATTTCTTTTTCTGGAAAATCACTCTTAATCAAACTTCCCTTAAAAGTACCCTTAGGACCAATATGTGATTGAGTGATATTTACGAGGCTATCATCCACATATACACCAAAATCTCTAACACGCTGAACCCATTTTTCCACAAGAACTGGATATTTTTTAATCTTATCAATCGAAAACCTAAGTCCCCTTCCAGAAAAGCCAAATTCCTCCTTAAAAACAGTCTTATTATCATTTCCAACTAAATAATCTCGAAGCTCACTCTCGCTATGACAGATGTGCCCCAAGTTAGACGTTAGTCCAAGGTCTTCTCTGATTTTAGCTAGAGTTAAATTCGAATTGATAATTTTTTCTGAATCAAAATGCTCTTTATCTTGTAATTGCCCCCACCATAACTCAGGGTTTTCAGCAGTGCTTGAGTAGGACTTTGAATTTCCAGTTAATTCTTCTATATATTTTAAGTATGCAGCCTCATAGTTTTTGAGAGTATAAAGAGATTGGTTCTCCTCACTAAGCCAAAAGAAAAGATACTCTAGCTCACCGTCTAACTTGTTCCATGTAGGGTATTCAAAAGAAGTCTTATCTAGAGTCTTTTCAAAATCAATATTGGCCAAAAAGAATCTTATTTTTTCCACTGTTTTCTATTGGTAACTGAAAACGTATTTTTATAATTTTTAATGTTTTCGATGAAATGTGGATTAAGTCCAGCTTTCGCTCTACCAAAGTTATCGAAATGGATCCCCTTTGCCCTTGCTGGCGTAAGCTTGCCTGGTAGGTTTTCACAGTAGTAAGCCCATAGTTCATCAGCTGAATTAACCTTTTTTTGTAGCTCAACACGACCTCTTGCTACATGTTTAATTTCATCTTGATAAACTTCTTCCAATATTTGATAAGTTTTAATATCACCCAGTTTTTTAAAGAGTTCTTTATAAAAATGCGCAAAGTCTAAGTTGGCCTGTTCGAATGTTAGCGCAACCACCGAGTAGAACTGATCTGCTGAGTGAATTTCAGACATAAAGGACCAAAAAAAGGAATTTAATGGATAGTCCCCAAAGTTAACACCAAACTCACCCATTCTTTCTGAATAAAGCATAAAGTGCTTTTGCTCTTCTTCGATTGTGCTTACAAGTAGTTTCTTTTGAGAGAGTAAAAGTTCAGGAAAGAGCAATAAAGCTTGGGCCATCATTTCAATGGCCAGAAGCTCATGATTAGCAAAGAAGTGAAGTGCCTTACCCTTTTCTTTATCAACTCTTAAAGCTTCTTTACTTGGAAATTTGATTTGATCTTCGGAAAAAGCAATTTGGGAAGACCGACCAGGCATATCGCACCGTTCTGGTTGCCACGTTTCCATCTCATCCCATACAATATCAACAGAAGAGAGGAGTTTATCTTCTAAACTCTCTCCCATCAAAATTGTATTAGCGTAGTCGTATAACGTCACTTAACTCTTCCCTCTTTTACGTTTTCTCTTTCCGAAACTCTTTTTACTACCACGGCTATTCTTATCTGTCTTACTTCCTTTTCGATGATCTTTTTTATCACTACCAGTGCTTGAGTCACCTGATCTTCCCTTTGCTCTGTAGCCGAAACGCCTTTCTTTAAAGCACTTTTCGCAGATATTAAACTTTGATTGATCAGCTAGCTTCGCACCACAACTTGAGCAGGTGGGAACAATTTTATTACTTAAAAGAGTATTAAGTTTTTCAATAGCTGCCCCCTTATTATTAAGAAGGATGTCTTCGTCAAAAGTGAAGTTTTTATTATTAAAGTGTCGTGAAAGCCACTGGTAAAGCTCCACACACTTAATTGATGTTTCAAGGTAATCAATGTCATTAGAGGAGGAGTCGACCTCTTCATTGGTTATTGGATTATTTTGAACAAAGTGGTTAAGTATCCATACATAATATTGCACATGATCTATCAAACCTAAATTTACAGGAGCACAAGTAAATCCAAAGATTTCAGACTGAGTCAGAATACTATTTACATCAGCTTCCTCAACCATCTCTGAGAGTTCAATCATCTCCTTAAGTTCGACACAATAAAAAGGTTTTTGAAAAGTCATCGTATTAAAAAGTCTTAAAAACTCAGACAAATTTAATTGTGGAAGTCCATTATCATCGAGGGCGCCATTAACCTTGCCAAATATATCCAAATCGGGACCAACCATACACTTCTTTTTTTGGTCAAGTTTGGAAAACAAGGCTCCATTAACAATATCTAAGCCTTCCTCAACCTTAGTTAAGCAATTCACAAATCCAGTGGGAAAGCGTTGATACCTACCGGCACGGCCGGCAATTTGTTTAATTTCACTATCAGAAATTTGAATCTCTTGTGAATTAATAAACTTCGTTAAGGTAGTAAATATTATCCTTCGAATTGGAAGATTCATTCCCATAGATATCGCATCAGTTGCGACAATGATATCTGTCTCACCTTCATCAAACTTTCGGGCCTGCTCCCTGCGAACTTCTGGTGAGAGCCTGCCATAAACGATAGAGACTTTAAACCCTAGACGCTCAAGATCTCTTTTATATCTAAGAGCGTTTCTTCTTGAAAAGACTATTAATGCGTCCGACTTTTGGAGATCACCAAGAACGACGGGATTGCTCTCAACATTCAGTTCAGTCATTCGAGTATACTCTTTAATCTCTAACTCATCCCCGCATAACTCAACGATTTTCTTAACCAGTTCTAAAACAGAAGGATCACCACAAAGATGAATTTCCTGAGCAAAGATATTTACCAAGGCACGGGTCCATGCCCAACCTCTTTGGCCATCCGTGATCATCTGAATCTCATCTATTACACAACAATCAAAATATTCAGTCAGTCGTGCCATTTCTATTGTGGAGCTATAGTGGGTAGAGCCTTCTTTCTCTATAACTTCTTCGCCAGTTAAAAGCGTGGTTAAAACACCCTTATTATTCATGGTATCGTAGAGCTCAGCAGCCAAAAGTCTTAAAGGGGCAAGATAGCAACCACTCTTAGACTTAGTTAAGGCCTCAATGGCATGATACGTTTTACCCGAATTAGTAGGGCCCATGTGATAGATAATTTTTCGTTTAATTGTTCTCGCTTGGGCGTGAATCCAAAACTCTCCAATATACTCTTGTAGAATTTTTCCTGAAATATCTTGTCGTTTTAAAATCATGACGGATTTAACGATTTTTTTAAACTCTCTTATTATGTATCTTTCATTACGCCAAAGGTGAGTTCCAAGTTGGTTAAAAAACCTTTTAAACTCATCTTCACCGACGAGATCATCCATAATCCCCTCTTCGTATAGATAGCCCTTAAGAAAGGGCACCAATACTTTTTCTCTTTTTAAAGCTAGGTCAGAAGGGTAAGTGAAGAGATCTTTGATCAATGGTTTGATTTGAGTATCTAATCGATTAAGAGTGGATCTTTTAAGACGGTAACGAACCTTATGCAAAATCTTTTCAATTTCCTTTTGCATATCTGTGTAAAGATAACTTGATTCGTCTAAAGATTCTTTTTCTAATGTTTCATTTATCTTATCTGCTGTTTCTTGAATTAATTCTCGACAGTAATCTAAAACAAATTCTCGAAGTCTGGTTTTATAATCCCCCAAACAGCTGACACACTGACAATCTAAACTGGCAGACTTAATGTCTAGTGAAAAGGTTTCCTTAACCAATTTCTGAGTTTCATCGTGTTTGCTCTTTTTTTCGTTTTGCCACTCTATAATTGTTTTCTTGTGAAGGTCTAAGATACTGCTACTAATTCCACCATCCTGACCAAAGAAAAACATTTCCTTTTCCGGAAAGAGACAGTCATCCAAGAAGATAAGGTCTAGAACATTATCTCTTTGAAAAAATTCTGTGAGTGGAAGATATTCTTTATTAAATAAACCAACTAGGGAGGGGTAGGCCGTGAAGTACTCATAAATATTTTTTTGAATATCTTCGACGAAGTCTAGGACTTTTTTCGCCTCATCTATTTCCCGCACATAATCAATATCTTCGTTACGAAGTTCATTAACTCTAATTATCGTTTTTCTTTCCGAGTCCATAAACTTTCTAATAACTTCAAAGTCGGGCAATATCGGAATTTCATTTTGGGCCACATTTTCCTCGCTAAAATGGAATCGTTTAATCTCTATCCTATTCTAACGAGGTCTGTGTAAAACGGCTAATTATCCAATTCTAAAACAAAGGCAACACCCATTTTTGCAAACTTCTTGGCATGATTCGCATTGTCTCCAGATCTAGAAAGAGTGTCTCTATCTGAATGGATATGGCGGTTAGAATCACCCTTTTTTGCTTCAAATGGCATTGACGCCGGATAGCCCTGAGAATTCCAACTTGCATGATCTGAACAAGCATAACCACACTTGTCATAACCCCAAGAAAGACCGGGAAGATAGGTATCAATAAGCCCTCCAATAAAATTATTTTGGGCCTCATTTGTATAATCGGACATAAGAACAATATCTAAATCACTTCCATTAAAATTAGTCATGTCTAACTGGAGAACTCCCAAGACATTTTGACCGTCATCCTTGAACGACTTCGCAACTTCTTTTGAGCCCAAAAGTCCTACCTCCTCAGCTGCATAGGCTGCGAATACAATTGTATTTTGAGGCTGATAATTACTATTAACTAAGACTCTAAGAATCTCTGTCATAGTGGCAATCCCAGAGGCATTATCATCTGCCCCAGGAGCACGGGCACGCTCTCTTCCCCACCAACCAGCAATACTATCGGCATGGCCGCCGATAACGATTTTGTCTTCAGTCTTACCTTTAATCTCTACAATGATAGTATCTTGTGGCCAGCTACTATGCTTCCAGCGATTAACCGTGATGTCTGATCTATGTGCTACTAGACTCTTCCAGTATTCCGACAACCATATTGATGATTTGGAGCCACTTTCACTTTTATAATAACGATTTTTAAAAGAAGAGAGCTTAAGGATAACTTCCCTGATATTGGTTTCCTGTACTTCCTTAATCAAATTTTTAACTGTTGCTTGCTGATTAATTCCATAGTCGACCATGACACTTTTTTGTGCAGAGAGCCTATTTTTTTTATTATCAATTTCTTTCCATGCCATATTTTCATTTTCATGAACCATGAATCCACCGCACCGATTAAACTTCTCATGGGCAAGGTGAGATATTCTCTCAAAGTCGCTTTCCGAAACTTCAATTAAGGAAAGCTCATCGTCTTCAAATATTCCGTGTTTATAGTTACTTTTTCCTTGAGGAAAAGCTGCTTCTTTTAAGTCACGACCTATAGTAATCAGCTTTTTAGGTGTGCTGGCAAATGATGATGATATAAGGATTAAGCTCCCGACTAAGAGCCTCAAGATAAAGGAATTCATTTCGCCCTCCTAGGCGCGGAGACATCTTCCGTGATGTCATGTTCAATCCTTGAACAATTCTATTTTAAGGTATTAAAGTGCGTGATCCGAAAGGATTTGTCTGATAACTTCTTACATAAGTAATTCTATTACCTTAGCTCTTAAAGAGAAGGAATGAGGACACTATGAAAACTTGGTTGACCAAAACATTTTCACTTAAATATCCCATTATCATGGCCCCCATGTTTTTAGTTTCTAATATTGAGATGCTTAAAGCAGCTGCGAATAGTGGAATCACAGGTTGCGTACCGGCCCTCAATTGGCGGACACCAGAAGAGTTTGAAGAGGCAATGATAAGGCTAAAAGAGGAATGCAAAGGACCTTTTGGAATTAATCTAATTGTTAATAAAAGTAATATTCATCTTCAAAAACAATTGGAGATTTGCCAAAAATATCCTCCTGATTATGTCATCACGTCCTTAGGTAGTCCTAAACAGACGATAGAAATGCTTAAGTCCAAAGGTGTAAAAGTGATTTGTGACGTCGTCGACGTTGAGTATGCAATAAAAGTCGAGAGCTTAGGTGCTGATGCGGTCATTGCCGTAAACAGTGGGGCTGGGGGACATGCAGGACCAATTGCTGCTTCGATACTTGTTCCTATGCTACTCAAAGCTTGTAAGATTCCTGTTATAAGCGCAGGGGGCGTTGGGACAGGAGCAGGACTATTAAGTGTCATGGCATTGGGTGCTGAAGGAGTTTCGATTGGTTCTCCCTTTATTGCATGTGAAGAGTCAGGTGTTAACGAAGGTTATAAAAACGCAGTCGTTGATTACGGGGCAAAAGACATCGTTCTAACAACCAAAATTTCGGGTAGCCCATGCACAGTTATAAAAACTCCTTTTGTAGAAAAAGTGGGAACCGAACAGAATATGGTGGAGTCTTTTTTAAATAAGAATAAGAAGATTAAAAAATATGCCAAAATGTTAACTTACTACAAGGGCACCAAGCTGTTAGAAAAGGCAGCATTTTCAGCTACGTATAAATCAATTTGGTGCGCAGGCCCCTCGATTGAGTTTGTAACTAAACGAGAGAAAGCAGAAGATATTGTTAAGAGGCTTATTCAAGAATACGTTGAGGCCTATAAAGACCTTCAGGAGAGGAACTCCTAATCAATGACTGGAATTTTAAAAACACCGCGTGTCCTAAAACTTCCTAATTTCAGAAACCTTTACCTTGCTGGTGCAACCTCAGAGCTTGGCAGCTTTGTAACTGAAACAGTCCTCATGTTATTTGTTTTTAAATTAAGCAATCATGATAAAAGCTACCTAGGTATTTTACGGGCAACATTTTTAGTTTGTCTTACTCTTGGCGGTATTTTAGGTGGACCAATCGGTAATTCTTTTAATCGAAAGAAAATACTTATATTTTGCGATCTAGCCCGCATTCCCCTTCTTATTTTACTCTTCTTTGTTCAATCAATCCCAATGGTAATCGCCTGTGATGCTATTATTGCTTTTTTCACGGGAATCTTTAGACCCTCTCGTCAGGCTTTGATAAATGAAATCGTGCCTAAAGAAAACATCAAGAAGGCCAATGGGATTTTTGGAAGCACCAATGCAATTCTTCATTTAACAGGTCCCTTATTAGGTGCTGTAATTTTTGGACTCCTTGATGGAATTAACCTGGTTCTTTTTATCGATTTTCTAACCTATTTATTTGGAATCTTTCTCCTTAGTCGGATTCAATATGCCTATAACAAAAAGGAAATTACCGAAGGTAATATATTTAGCGAAACCTCGATAGGTTTTAAATACGTTTTAAAAAGAAAAGATTTATTCGCGATTAACTTAAATACCTTTTGTGCAGGACTGGCCATTGGAATACTCATCCCCTTGCTGGTACCTTTCACAATTGAGGTACTTCAAAAAACTGAAAGACATTATGGTATCCTCATGACCTTTTTTGGTTTAGGAGGAATTGTAGGAAGTTGGTCTGCAGAGTTTCTTTCACGCTTTCTTCCGCATGGTAAAATTCCCCTATTGAGTATTGTTTTTGAAGCGATTGTCTTTATATTATTTATTTACAATCGTATTTTCCCTCTATCGTGTCTAATCCTTCTTTTTTGGGGATATCTTGTTTTTGTGAGGATTACCACTCAGATGAACTTTATAAGCGATACTGTAGAGACATCAATGCTTACTCGCGTTTACGCTTTCTTAGAAATGTCATTTCTTGTACCAAATATTTCAGGGGGCATTCTAATTGCTGCATTAGGAAACGACTTTCAAACGATGGAACTTTTAAGTGGCGCAGCTCTTATATTTCTTATATTAATTGTTACTCGATTACCATTTAGGCATATGCGCTTATTATGGAATGTTGAGCCTGAGAGTGTTGATAGAGACGACATTCAAATATAGAAGGGTAATAAATAATGAAAAATCAAATATGGCTTCGTAGTGAAACAAAAATGAGAGAGAGGAGAACTCCCCTAACTCCAAATGATGCCAAAAAGCTTATCGAAGCGGGCGCCAAGGTCCATGTAGAAGATGACCCCAATCGTATTTTTCCCATTGAAGCGTACAAGCAAGTGGGATGTATTATTGAAGAGGCCCACTCCTGGCCTACAGCTCCAAAAGAATTCATCATACTAGGCCTCAAAGAAGTTACCGACCCTAGTGTAACGTTTAGCCATCAACATATATATTTTGCCCATATTTATAAAGGTCAAAAAGGCGCAGACGACATTATCCAAAGATACAAAAAGGATGGTGGGATTCTTTATGATCTTGAGTACCTAACAGATGTCGATAATAGGCGTATTTCAGCCTTTGGACGTTGGGCCGGTTTTGCGGGTGCCGCGTTTGCTCTTGATAAATTTTATAACACTCACGCCGAGCTCGGCGATTATCCTCCCTTAAGGTCTTATGAATCAGTAGAGGAATTGTTAAAGACAATAGATCTTAAGAAAAAGAAAAATAAGAAGGAGCCGAAGGTCATCATTATTGGCGCTCTTGGACGCTGTGGTAGTGGTGCTAAAGACCTATTTGATAAATTTTCAGTCGAAGTGACTTCCTGGGACTATCAAGAAACAAAAAGTGGTGGTCCATTTAAAGAAATACTTAATCACGATATCTTTATCAATGCAGCTCTCATCAATAAATTAATACCTCCGTTCATTAATAATGAATTACTCAATCAGTATCGTGGAAATCTTGAAATTATCGCAGACGTTAGTTGTGACCCAAATAGTGATTTAAATCCAATTCCGATTTATAACCAAAATACTTCTTGGGATGAGCCTTTTTTAACAATTGTTCCAAATGGTAAAGAACTTGAGATTTTAAGCGTTGATAACCTTCCTTCAACCTTACCAAAAGAAAGTAGTATCGATTTTAGTGATCAGCTAATTCCTTATTTATTAGAATTGGTACAAAAAAAGGGAAGCTTACCGCTTCCCTTTGAAAATTCTTATCAAGTCTTTAAAAGGTTTCTTTAAAGAAGCCCGGCCCTTTTCAGTAAAGCTTCAGGTTGTGGCTCTTGTCCACGAAAGGCCAAATAGAGTTCCATCGGATGCTGACTTCCACCTTTTTCAAGAATATTTTCCTTAAAAGAATCAGCAACTTCTTTATTAAAAATCCCCTTCTCCTTGAAGGCCTCGAAAGCGTCAGCATCGAGTACTTCAGCCCATTTATAAGAATAATAGCCCGCTGAGTAACCACCTCTAAAAATATGCCCGAAGCTTACACTTCTGTTTGAGTTTTCAACAACAGGAAGAAGCTCACAAGATTTCATTGACTCATTTTCAAATGAACCGACATCTTTAACGACACTAGGATCTGCTCCGTGCCAGGCCATATCCAAAAAGGCAAAGGACAACTGACGAATGGTTTGCCAGCCTTCATGAAAGTTTGAACTCGCTTTAATTTTTTTAATGAGGGACTCTGGAATTGTCTCTCCTGTTTCATAATGATGAGCGAATAAGTCTAAGCATTCTTTTTCAAAGGCCCAATTTTCTAATACCTGAGAAGGTAATTCAACGAAATCCCAATATACAGAAGTTCCTGACAAGCTCTCATAAGTACATTTAGATAGTAAACCATGTAAGGAGTGGCCAAACTCATGAAAGAGAGTGGTTACTTCATTGAAGCTAAGCAGAGAAGGTCTTGTTTCAGTAGGTTTTGTGAAATTACAAACAATAGAAACATGTGGCCGAAAATCAGTCTCTCCAACTTTGTATTGATCACGGTAGGTTGTCATCCATGCTCCGGCACGCTTACCAGGACGAGGAAAAAAGTCCGCGTAAAATACACCTATGTGACGTTTTTGCTCATCCGTTACCTCGTAAGCTTTTACATCTTCATGGTAAACAGGAATATCTCTTCTCTCTTTAAAGTTTAGCCCAAAGAGCTTTTTAGCGACTGAAAAGACACCATCAACAACTTTTTCCAATTGAAAGTAAGGCTTTAACTCTTCAGCATCTATATCGTATTTTTCTTTCTTTAATTTCTCTGCCCAAAAAGAATAATCCCAAGGCATAAATGCCTCAGCACTCAATGCTCCATTCTTGGCAGCAAATGCTTTCAGTTCTTCAATCTCTCTATCAGCAATAGGTTTAGCCTTATCGAGTAAATTATCTAAGA
>JAFMBV010000111.1 GCA_017858255.1 Bacteriovoracaceae bacterium | reverse complement strand
AGTTAAGTCCTCTCTCACTCAAGTAAAAGAAGGTTTTAACCTCGAATTATTTAAAGCTCTAAAGCCTCCCATCGTTCAGCTTGATGTTACGAGATTTGATGGCTGTAAGAAAGGAGATGAAGTTCACCTTAGTGTGGGTCTTGGCCTAAGGGTACAATGGGTTAGTCATATTACAGACGATACAGAGGATTCAAATGAGTGGTCCTTTGTTGATGAAGGCTTTCTCCTTCCTTTTCCTCTAAAGAAATGGCACCACCATCATAGGGTACTAAAAGATGGAGATCACGCCCAGATCATTGATGATATTTCTTTTTCTTGTGGATCAACTATCGTAGATAAATTAATGAAGCCCATACTCTATCTCCAATTTGTTGGTAGAAAGAGTATTTATCAAAAAATTTTTGGTCGTCCTTAAATATTGACTTTGATTTTGTAAAAAAAGACGACAAAAAAAGTATTCCCTTCATTTCTCTCTTAAATTTATTTAGGCCAAAGCTGCGCTAAAGATTAGTAGTTTTATCCGGCAATACAAATTATTAGGTGCTTAAGTCACCACGAATTATTCCGACAATAACTGTCCCTTAAAAAAATGCAATAAAAGAAGAAAGTGGTGAGTTTCTTCTTTGATGCTGGAGTGATTGTGATAAAATATTTTTAAGAGAAAAATTTGTTAAAAAAATTTAAATCAGAGACATCACACTTTCTGGTTCCACAAAAGAAAGGAATTTTTTTGTGGGACTTTTTTAAGACGAAATCGAAACTAATCTAAACGTTAAGTTTATTCTTCCTTCATTCACTTTCTTTCTTTTTGGAATTTGATGCTGCCAGTATTCTTGCAGCGGACTTTTCATCACAAGAAGGCTACCTGACTCGAGACTCAAGCTTCTCTCTACTTTAGTCAACCCTACTCTTCTAAACTGCATGTCACGAATGGCCCCTAAAGAGACACTTGCAACATGAATAGGCTTAATAAGCTCAGACTCGTTATCACTATGCCAACCATTGCTATCAAGACCATCTCTATAATAATTTAAGAGCACACTATTGAATTTAAGTTTTGTGACTTTTTCGACTTCTGTTTTAATTTCTTTTATTACTGGGTGCCAATCATTTATGGGTATCGTAATACGTGAGTATTTATAAAAAGCGCCGGGGTCCCCATACCAAGCATGATAGCGGGGAATAGCATGGGTTTTTCCAAATAAAGTAATATTATCCTGACGCCAGTTGACCTGACTTTTCAAAAGCCCATACATCTCTCTAGGGTCTTTGATAAAGTTCAGCCGATAAATAAGACAATCGTCTTTAAATTCCATAATAATAAAAATTAAAGGCAAGGAGCTTTTATACTCCTTGCCTATCTTCCAGCCAGGAGGACGAATCCATAGTACTGGAAAAATATTTGTAGCAGTCTCAAGTTGTCAGTTTTTTCTTTCTGGCCCTAAGCTTTAAAAGTCGCCTAGAGCTAAATCACGATCACTTCATACAGCTCCGAAATGCTAGCTAAATATTACATATTTCTCTTCTTCATTAAATACCGGAAAAAGAGCTGTCTAATAAAAACTAAGCGTCAAAGGCAATATTTTGTCCTTTATGATTTTTAAACTTTTCCCATTCTCTGCGAACTTTCACGGCCATTCCTTTCTTGGCCTTTCCTAAAGCATCCCCGAGGTGGGCACCTTTTTTCTTAACAACAAACCATTGTTTGCCGGCCTTTACCCGTAACAAGGCCTGATACTCCTCTGGTCCCTCTTGATGGGCTTCGACTTCAACTTTTTTTATATGGGGAAAGTGATTCATAAAATAACTTCTTACCCAATCATATGAATAGTTTCTTTTTTTGGACATAATTACTCCTTGATTCAAAATTTGAATCTTTGTTAAAAAAAAATTAAAAAAACTTTTGCCCTAAACTAAGGCATTGGAGGTATTACCAGACCACTGGTAGGTTTATTTGTGGTGAACATGCCAACCTCCTTATCAGTAATGGCCAACTCTTGTGTTTACAAGATGATATTCATTATATCACTGTCAAGGCATGATTTATGTCAAGATTTTGTAAACTAAGTAAACAGACCGTTATTTCTTACTTGTTGAAGTTACGGGGACCTTTAGGTTTAGCAGGATTTTTATTTTGAGAGTCATTTTTATTATTTTTTTGACCATCTTTTGGTCTTTGCCCTTGTGGTCTTTCTTGAGAAAAATCTTTAGTGGCACCAAAGTATCTTCTGAACATTCCATTCTTAGAAACATCAGACTGTTGAGAAAATCTAAAACGATCTTCGATCATAAGCTTATCGGCACAATTCAAACAAATCCACTCGGCTTCAGTAGTTGGCATTCTATGTTTGTAGCGTTCAACATCTGGTTGGACTAGATTACAATGCTCACAAAAGTTACGTGTAGTTTGATGTTTTTCGGCCTGCTTACGCTCGCGGCCCTTTCCAGAGTCACGCTCATTTTCCATTTTTGTAGAGCGAAAACCTGCTTCCTTCAATTGATCTTTTAAACTTTTAGCCATGGAATCCAACCTTACCCATTCAAATCTATTTTAAGAAAGTCCAACCTTACCAAAATAACTACTATTTGAGAATATATCTAACGACAAATCAAACACTTAGGTTCTAATTAATACCATTTTTACCTTAATATACCCTCCAAATAGGACCGAAAAGCTCTACATGACTGTTTTTCGCTCACTTCTATTAACTTTTTTAGTACTGCTCCTACTGTTTGATAGGCCCATATTTGCTAACGAATTTAGTGGTGCCCCTAATTGCACCCCCCTACTATGTGGTCAAACCTCTCGCTTTCGTCTCAGTGAAAACGGAACAGAGAGTCTTATTGAACTTGGCTTTGATACTGTCACTCAAAATATTGATCTCAAAAACGAGGCGAATCAAGCTCTGGCCAAACAAGATTGGCCTCATACCTTTAAAATTGGAAAAGGCGATACAGGGATAAATGCCTCAATTGATAATTTAGAATTCAATGCACTTAAGTTTGGTCATTCAGATGTAGATATAAATGAAGATAAGGTTAAAGTCTGTATTCCTATTGATGAAATGGAGCTCGAGCTAGATGCTTCTCTTAAGATAAGAGATACCACCTTAAATCAAAAAGGGGCTAAGGCCTATATTGATCCTGCGGCTGAAGTAAAACCAAAGGTCTGCTTCAACGGTAGTGTTGATGCTAATGGGCAACTTGGGGAACTCATTCATATTGAAAACGAAGTCCCTACAGATATTACCGCCGAAACAAAAAAAGCACTCTTAAACTTTGATATTAATAAGGCCAATGAAGACGAACTTCTCTTCACCTACCTATCTCTCTATTTCATGGAAGAGGATATGGAATTTCCGATTAATTTTGATCAATTCAGTTGGCAATCTTGGAGTGACGCTGCCAATTTTTTAAGAGACTCAGGACCAGAAACTTTAAAGCGCTTTATCGATTTTGACAAAATGAAACAACAGCTCGCCAATATAAAGGGCAGCCAAGTCGCTTCCCCAGGAACTAATGCAAGTGACGAGGAAGGTCTCGTTGATTATATCGGTGCCATGCGAGTTGATTTAAACCTTGAAAAAAATCCCACACAGTTACCTAATATCGGTCTTTTTGAGGAAGCCTATGCTATCTGGCAAGAAGAACCTTCCGCAGAAGAACGTCCCAGCGAGGATAGCTCTTGGGGCCTATGGTCTATGATGGAAGCTGCGGGAGACACTATTGCTAACACTTACAATAAGACCATCCGCTCAAGCGCCGCGATTGGCCGTGCTATTGGTAACAAGACGGCCTTTAAAACTGAGGACATTATTCGAAATCGATTCCTACCTTATATGCAGGAAACTTTTAATAATAGTGTGACGGCCTCTGCTCCAGTCATGACTGCCGTGGCAAATGCCGCAGAGAAAAAGCTGATTCCTCTTGCTAAGGAAAAAGCGAATGAAGCTATCAGAGCCTTTCAAGGTGCCACTAACTATAACCAAGTTATGACGACAAAAATGCGTCGCCCCGTTTTCAATGCCCAAGACCTTGTTGACAGTGAATCTCTAAACAAAATGCAAGATCGATTCAAGAATGGAAGACTGGTAACTATACTGGCAGATAGTAATAATCTTGATAATCGACAAGACATTGATCCAAGCCTTGAGTCTTTTGAAAACCTTCTTCAAGAACTCGAAGTCTACGAACGCTCTATTAGTCAAAATAGTTCTGATCGCAATGCAGGAGATTTTATCAAAGATAATCTTTTGCCCTTTATGACCACATTTAATGACAATTTAAACTCCCGTACCCGCGGTCGAGTCCCTATGGAATTAAGAGACCGTGCAAGAAGGGTCCAAAGACAATTGATGGCAAAACAAAACCTTATTGAAGCTAATTTTAGTCGTCGAAACAGAGAAGTTGATTTGCAACTCACAACAAATTGGTTCAATGAAATTTCTGGAGGCCCCGAGTTAACGGTTGCCATGCCAGAACTATGTGACAAAGGAGTAGGACAACTCCAAGAGTCTACCGTTATCACAAAGGCCGAAAGAGATGAGCATGATCTTAGTGCGGCAATAAGCACAGATGCGATCAATGCGGTAGTTCGCCAAAATTTTGATGATGGGAATTTTGATTTTTGTCTCTTTGAAAATGAAGTCAAAACTTGTTCTACTACACCCGGTAATTACCATAACCGTTGTCGTTTTAAAAAGCCTCCTGAGTTGATTTGGAATGCTCAAACAAGCAAGCATCAAATCCATTTGAAAAACATTCAATGTGATAGTCGCCTATTAAATGCTGGAAATCGCTGTGGCCAAGAAGACGTTCCAAGTAAGGAGGTCCCTGTGTTAAGTTTCCTTTTCAATACAGTAGCGCGTGTCGGTGGTGCTCTTTGTGAATTTGGAGTAGACCAAGGGGATGACCTCTTAACTGGTACTGTAGGTCAAAATCTCATTAATGTTACCGTGGATATTGAACCTCAAGTTTGTGGTCAAAGCGTCTGCCTAAACCCTACCCTAACTGATTCTAGAGTTATTAATGACATTGAAAACGTTAACCCTAGCCTTGCCAATATCTTAGGCAAGGCCATCAGTCTTGTGACCTCTCCCGTCAGCGATATTGTAAAAAATGAAATTGTTGACGACAGTCTTATGGAGTTTGTTGAGGACAAAGTGGCAAGGCCTCTTAATGCACCTATTGGTATAATACCAAAGAGAATTGTTAGTGAAGAAGGACGCATTACAGTTCTCTCTGACATTGAAACTCAAGATTCTTTAGCTAACTTTGCAAGACAATGCCTCGAGAATAACCAAACCTGTAATGAAGAAACCTTCTTACGAATTGATAATAAACCCATACCCCTGAGTAACTAATGAGAGAATACAAAATCCTTCACGATAATCCACATTGCTACCTTATTCCTATTGGTGAGTCTCCTCCGAGCCATGCCATCAGATTTGAAACACCTGAGAAGGCCCATGAGTATAAGTTAGCACTTGGCCTAGGCACTCACCCCGATCCTCAAAAAAGTCCTCAGAGCTATAAAACCCTCAGCGAAACTTACTGCCAGTCACCTGTTTATCAAGTGGGTGAAGTAAGGACGGAGCCAGAAGATTATAAAGCTCCAGGCTGTTGTCAAAGTCATTGCCCAGGCTGCCCTTGGACGGAAGAGCAGATACGCCTTAGTAAGGCGTAGACAGAACACATTCTGGTAATTAGCTACCTCCTCACCAAATTTCACATTTGTGGATAGCTTGTGTAAAAAATCCTGACATAACATAAAGAAATTACACACCTTACGCGCAGCGTCCCGAATTCTGTTACGTTTCTCTCACAAACCCCTCTAGGAGAGAGAATATGAACGCTTTAAAAACACTATTTTTTAGTATTCTGATGATCAGTACCGCTTATGGCAGGACTATCGTCTTAAACAAAACGACTCCCATCTATGGTGAAAACCGCAGAGGGATGGTTGAAGAGCTTGGCACATTCATGGCCGGCACTAGCATTGTTCTTTATAACGATAGAAATAGAGTGGCCGGACTTGGCCCTTCAATCTTAGTTAAAAGAATAAATAATCCAGACAGAATCAACAGTAACTATCGTTACCAACTGGCCCTTGATATTAATCGTACTTCTCACTTTGAAAACTTTTATATTAGTGCACGTGACCTACAAGAAAGAAGGGACACACGACCAGTTATCGTAAGCCCAAGACGGGACAACCCAAGAAGAGACGTTGTTGTTACTCCACGTGTTGATTATGGCCATGAGTATCAGGTTTGTTATGAGACACCAAGATCTCGTGTTGTCACAATGAACAGAGAACAACAAAAACGTGGTAACCGCAATGTTGTTGGTGGAATCATCGGTGCTATTGGTGGTCAAGTGATTGGTGGAATTACAGGAAATGATCGTCTTGGAGATGTTATCTCAGCTGTTGGTATCGGTTTTGCTGCCGTTGGTGCAGTTCAAGTAGCAAGCAGTAAAGAAGTCTTTTACACAAATTCACAAATTGACTGTCAACGCTACTATCAGCCAGATACAAGAGTTTATACTTTTAGACGTCAAGGACAGAGATGTTCAACAACTCGTTACTACACAAATCGTTGGGGTAATGAGAATGAATACTTTGAAACTGTATGTACTGGCCGTCAAACAAGCCGTTACGTTACATTTGAAAGATCATACGAAATTTACGCTTACTAAGAATAGATTACGGGCAAGGAACTTTTACAAAAGGTTCTTTGCCCTTTTTTAATTCCTCAAAAGTTTTTTTGACAACCTTCTTGCCCATCTCACCCATTTTATACAAATAGACGCTGCTACCTTCAACCTCTGCAATTTGATAGATATACGGACTCAAAGCACGGTCTATGCAATCTCCTTGAGACCACTCTCCAGCTCCTGAAAACTTACCAGACGCCGCTTTAACACCACTACTGTCCTCTTTATTACAACCAACTAGAACAAGGGCAGAAAGTATAAAAATTAATGAACCAATTCTCTTCATAAACACATTGTAAACAAACGTCCTCGAGCGGTAAAATTAGGCAAATACTAAAGAAATTGCCCATCCTTGCAGGCGCTATAGAGCTAAGTCATTAAAGTTCCATCCAAACAAATTTTAATAAGTACCTTTTAAAGGCCTTATTTTGTCAGGGAATATCTTGGGGCTAAACTTATCCTTAAGAAAAGCGGATGGCTTTATTTAGGAGGTTATAAGACCGTGAACCCTTCCGCTTTAAAAGCAGCATGCATTTTTAGTTAGACCTAAGAAGACCAAATTTGGAGGTCATTATTATGATTAGTCTGCGAGAGTTTTTTAGACTGCACTCTATCGGCGAGGTTGGACCCCCGTAACGCTCCTTTGATTTATTGAGGAGACATTCAAATTGCCAAAGCTGGGGTTAAGCCCCTTATAAAAGAAGTAAAAGTTTAATTTGACCGTGATGGTCCACGATAGATAATGGATTTTGCCCGAGGGAAACCTCCCGGATAGTCCGGCCGGCCTCTTCTGTCCTGAATGGGAGAAAAAGCCTGGTGAAACCTGATTAACCCAATATACCCCTCTGGCTCCCCAGGGGGGTTTTCTTTTTATAATAAGCTCAAAAGATATTCTGAACTCCCTTTAATGTTTAAACTTATTGTAACGTTCGCTTAATGAATCTAGTTCATCTGTACGCACCAAAAGTTTTACATAACTTTCAATGGTATCTGTATCGATATTGATTTTGTAATGAGTTGAAATAATCGCAGGAAGGCCTTCTTTCTCCCACAAGTTCTTTTTGAAATCATAGATCGGAAAAGCCGTCTCTGGCGTATCCGGAGTTGTCATAATTGACTCAAGCTCTACCCATTCATGGCTAACAAACACCCGAAAGTGTGGGCCACAAAATGTAAGACCATCATGCTCTTTTATACATTCTTCACAAAAACAATCTTGGCAAATAGAGCACATCCCCTTGGCATAATCTTGGGGGTGATTGGAGCAATAATTAACATCAGCTGCCTCCATTCTTTCTTTAAGTTTTTTCAAATCCCTTGAAGGTTCCGTGGAATGCTCAGGGGCTTGGGTCATATCCTTCTCTTTCATAAGCCGGTTAAATAAATAAAGAATGACTCCGACAAGAAGCAGAACAACAAAAACCAAGGCAATAACAAGAATGATAATGATATTTTCTGACACGTTAGACCTCAATGCTATGGTGTGCTATCTTACTGATATGAATGATTTTCTCTTAAAAACTCTTATCTCTCAACTTTTTTGGGTAAAGCTTACGGCCTTCTGTCCCTAAGGGGACTCTTTTTTTGCGATAATACGAAATTTCAACTAAATTTTAAGGACTTTACAGGAGCAAAGAGTATGGGACTGGTTGTTTATAACACCCTTAGTAAAACAAAAGAGCCTTTTAAAACCATAGAAGATGGCAAGGTGCGCATGTATGTGTGTGGTCCTACTGTTTACGACTATCTTCATATTGGAAATTTTCGAGGGGCCATCTTTTTTAACTTAGTTCGCAATTGGCTGGAAAAAACGGGCAATGAAGTGACCTATGTTTATAACTATACTGATGTTGATGACAAGATCATCAAAAGGGCCAATGCCGAGGGTGTCGATTCTTCTCAAATTTCGGAAACTTATATTTTGGCCTTTGAAGAAGACTACAATCGCTTGAAGCTTCGCCCCCACTCAAAGAATCCCCGAGTGACAGAACACATGGATGACATCATCAAGCTTGTCGAAGGAATTATTGAAAACGACAAAGCTTACGTCATCGATGGAGAGGTTTTCTACTCTATTGATAACTTTGAAAACTACGGCAAGCTATCTGGAAAAAAATTAGATGAGCTTGAAGTCGGTCAACGAGTTGAGGTCGATCAAAGAAAGAAGAACCCAATGGACTTCGTTCTATGGAAGCCTGCCAAACCCGGCGAGCCATCATGGGATAGCCCTTGGGGTAAAGGTCGTCCAGGCTGGCATATTGAATGTTCTGCTATGATCCGCGCTATTTTAGGCGAATCTATTGATATTCATGGTGGTGGAATTGATCTGATCTTTCCTCACCACGAAAATGAGATTGCTCAAGGTGAAGGTTGCACTGGTAAGAAGTATTGCAATTATTGGATGCATAACAACTTCATTAACTTAAAAGATCAAAAGATGAGTAAGTCTTTGGGCAATGTTATTACGGCAAGAGGCTTCATGGATAAGTATCATCCAGAGATTCTCAAGTTCGTCATGCTCTCCGCTCACTACCGCTCAATGCTCAATGTTAATGAAGAAAAAATTGACCAAGCAGTTTCTGGTTTAGCACGTGTTTATAAATCTTTAAGAGAAGCGGATCAATTCATCTCAGAGAGCACTCTTGAAGGTGGTGCCCCTTATAAGGCCCTTAAGCAAATAATGGATCAGGCAGATGCTCGCATTAAGAAGGCACTAAACGATGACTTTAATACTGGCGAGATGATGGCCAATATATATGAGGTTGTAAGAGTTTTTAATGCTCAAAATATTGCTAAGAAAAAGAAAGACCCTAATGCGCGGGCCTCGGCTATCGCCTTTAAAGAGTGGCTTGCTTCATGGGCCCAGGTTTCTGCCTTATTCTTAGAGGACCCTACTGAATTTTTGAAAACTCTCGATGAGATACTCATTAGAGAAAAGGGCATCGATAAAGCTGAAGTTGAAGCTCTTATTACCGCAAGAGATGAGGCCCGTGCCGCTAAAGACTGGCCAAAGTCAGACGAGGCCCGCGATAAGCTTTTGGCCATCGGTATTGAGATCATGGACTCTCCAAGTGGGACAACGTGGGAAGTTAAAAAGTAAATAATTAGGAAGGACCCATTATGAAGCCATTAAAAATCGACATTCATAATCACATCCTTCCAAAAAGGCTTCCTGATTTTAAAAAGCAATTTGGATACGGTGGCTTTATCCAGCTTCACCCAAAAGAAGACGGACATGCGGATATGATCCGTGATGATGGCCATTTCTTTAGGACCGTAGAACCCAATTGTATGGATGTTGATGTTCGTCTCGAAGAGATGGATAAATTCAATGTAGATGTTCAGGTTCTTTCAACTGTTCCCGTCATGTTTTCTGAGTGGGCAAA
The DNA here is from genome assembly GCA_017858255.1 of Bacteriovoracaceae bacterium. Taxonomy (GTDB): domain Bacteria; phylum Bdellovibrionota; class Bacteriovoracia; order Bacteriovoracales; family Bacteriovoracaceae. Next base: position 1,777 of record JAFMBV010000111.1, on the reverse strand, counting down.
ACCTCAGGATACTTTGACGGTTAATCATTTCCTTAATGAGGATATTGCTAAGAGTGTATTACGCCACCCCAAGCGTTTTGTAGGACTTGGTACGATACCTCTCAATGATCCCGAGCTTGGCTGCCAAGAACTTAACTTTTGTATGAAAGACCTCGGCATGCCGGGTGTTCAGATTGGAAGTCATTATGGATCGCTCAACCTTTCCGATAAATGCCTCTACCCTTTTTATGAAGAAGCAGAAAAACTTGGAGCGGCCCTCCTCGTTCACCCATGGGATATGATGGGTAAAGAAACTATGCCTGACTACTGGCTACCTTGGTTAGTTGGAATGCCTGCCGAAACAACAAGGGCCATTTGCTCAATGATTTTTGGCGGTATCTTTGAGAAGTTTCCAAAACTTCGCGTGTGCTTTGCCCACGGTGGAGGCTCCTTTGCTTTCACTTTAGGTCGCATTGAACACGGCTTTAACGTCAGACCCGATCTATGCCAAGTGGACAATCCAATAAATCCTCGCGATTACCTTGGGAAGTTCTATGTGGACTCCATTAATCACGACCCTAAGGCCTTTCAATATAATATTGACCTTTTTGGTGTTGATAAAATTATGTTGGGAACTGATTACCCCTTCCCTCTCGGTGAGCTTGAACCAGGAAAGCTCATTGAGTCCATGGACAATTTATCTGAAAAAGAAAAGACCCGTCTTCTCAGTGGCAGTGCCCTTGAGTGGCTCGGTCTTAGTGAGGACCAGTTTCGATGAAAAAACAGGAGAGAGCGGATCATATCAATGAGAGATTAGATGAACTTTTTCCTGAAGTGCCTGTCCCACTAGATCATAAAGACCCCTACACTCTTTTGGTTGCCGTTTTACTTTCTGCTCAATGTACTGATGTCAGAGTTAACCTAGTCACTCCAAAGCTTTGGGAGCTTGCTGATAACCCCTATGACATGGTCAAAAAAACCATCCAACAAATTGAAGACATCGTTCGCCCCTGTGGTTTGGCACCACGAAAGGCCAAGGCCATTTGGCATCTCTCTGAAATTCTTATTAATGAGCACGATGGCATTGTCCCTAATGACCTTGTGGCCCTAGAAAAACTGCCTGGAGTTGGTCATAAAACCGCCTCTGTTACAGTCAGCCAAGCATTTGGTGTGCCGGCCTTTCCAGTGGACACCCATATCCATCGCCTTTGTCAGATTTGGGGTTTAACAAATGGGAAAAATGTCGTGCAAACTGAAGCAGACTGTAGAGAACTTTTCCCAGAAGACCGCTGGAATGATCTCCACTTACAAATCATCTTCTATGGAAGGGAATACTGCCAGGCCCGTGGCTGTGATGGTCTTAGGTGCATGCTCTGCCAAGAGATGTACCCAAAAAGAAAAAGTCCCATCACTTATAAAAAGTCTTAATTGAACCTTAATACCCAAGAGAAAAATAGTTACTTTACTTATTAGGAAAGAGCCTCGATCAACTCATGCATTCAAAGAGTTGATCGATAAATAAATACTACCGACTCTTTCTTCTGCTTTGGCGATTGGACTGTCGACTCTCTTTACGATCGCCACGCTTTTCTTGGCGACTTTCTTTTCTAGCACCACGCTTTTCTTGGCGCCCTTCTTTTCTTTCGCCACGTCTTTCTTGGCGATTCTCTTTTTTCTCGCCGCGCTTTTCTTTTTTCTCGCCGCGCTTCTCTTTGCGCTTTTCTTTTCTCTCGCCACGTTTCTCTTGGCGATTCTCCTTTCTCTCGCCACGATTCTCCTGGCGATTTTCTTTTCTCTC
>JAFMBV010000110.1 GCA_017858255.1 Bacteriovoracaceae bacterium | reverse complement strand
AGACTAAATTTAAAAGCGGTACCGGTTGGCCGTCATTTTATCAACCAATTAAGTCGGAGAATGTAGGCGAAAATAAAGACTCTAAGTTTGGTATGGTAAGAACTGAGGTTCATTGTGCTAGATGTGACGCCCATTTAGGGCACGTCTTTCCTGATGGACCCCAACCTACAGGCCTTAGGTATTGTTTAAACTCTGTTTCATTAAACTTCCATAAGGCCGACCAAGAAGATACGAAATAGCACTGTCAAAATATTATTTTTTAGATGATAGTAAAGATGATTTCTTAGTTTTATAAGCACCGTTTATTCTAGAAGAAATAAAGCTAACAAAGGAATTGTTATGAAGCTTCTTCTAGGATGGATCCTATTTTTTTCAGTATCTGCTGCTGAATATAACCCCAAAAGATTACTCATTAAGACTCAATCACCTCAACTTCTTAAAGAGCTAAAAAATCAAAATCGTATTCACCATCTATTTTCAAGTTGGTATGTTGCCTATACTGAGGATGTTAATAAACTTGAATCTGAATTATCGGAGTTGAAAACGGATATTATTTTTGAACGAGATTATCGAGCTCAGAAGAAAGCGCTTCCGAAGATTGAGAATAGCAAAAGCCTTCCCCCTTCAAATAATAAATCATTTTTTAATGATCCAAAGGCAGATAGTGTTTGGAGCTTTAGAGATGCAAGCAATCACGGTTCATCAATAGATAAGGCCTATCAAGGTAATTTCCCTTCTCCAACAGATAAAATCATCGTGGCAATTGTCGATACGGGTATTGATTACAATCATGAAGACCTAAAAGACGTTATGTGGAGAAACTCTGGAGAAATCCCTGACAACAATATAGATGATGATCAAAATGGCTATATTGATGATGTTCACGGAATAAATACCCTAAAAAGAGATGATCAAGGTAATGCAAGTGGGGAAATGATGGATACACATTCTCATGGTAGCCACGTTTCAGGAACCATTGGTGCTGCTCAAAATAATGGCGTTGGCATCGCAGGGATTGCAAGTAACGTCTTGCTAATGGGGATTAGAACTGTTCCTAATAGTGGTGATGAGCTGGATGTTGATGTGGTTGAGTCTTTTATCTATGCCGCCAAAAACGGGGCAAAGATCATCAATTGTTCTTTTGGTAAGGACCGCAATGAAGGTGGTCAGGCCGTGAAAGACGCCATTGATTTTATCGGAGAAAAGTATGGAACACTTGTTGTCGCTGCAGCAGGAAACTCAAGTCGCGATATTGATAGTAGACTAACTTATCCAGCATCTTACACAAGTACGAATCTCATGGTTATTGGTTCTACAACTTCAAATGGTCGTATGAGTTATTTTTCAAACTACGGTAGTAAAAGTGTTGATTTAGCAGCTCCTGGTAGCCAGATTTATTCTACAACTCCAGGTAATAGTTATGGCAATATGTCAGGCACCTCAATGGCGTCACCGACAGCAGCAGGCATTGCTGCCGAAGTATTAAGTCGACACCCAGGCCTAACCCCTCAAGACCTCAAGGCAGTCTTAATGAAGACGGTTACGAAATCAAGAAGAATGAGACGATCAATGGCATCTCAAGGACGAATAGATCTTTATAACGCACTAAATTCTCTTTAAATTCAAATCAATGGGCACCTTAAAGCAAGGTGCCCTTTCCTAAAGTCTCATTAACTCTTAAAATATCTGTAACAATTCTAACTCTTAGATCACCTATTAAAAAATATAGTTAATAGAGGCCAATTATATGAAAAAAGTTATCTCAAAGCTCTTAATCTTGTTAATCCTAATAGGGGCAATCTTAACCATCAGGCAATTTAACCTTCAAGAGTACCTATCTCTCTCTTACTTAAAAGAGAATCTTAATCAATTTAAAGAGCTTCATTCCCAAAGTCCTTTGGTAGTTATTTCATATTTTATGCTGATTTATATTGGAGCAACTGCACTGTCCCTACCTGGAGCGACAATACTTACCCTTGCAGCCGGTGCACTCTTTGGACTTGGTCAAGGTCTACTTATAGTATCATTTGCTTCTACTATCGGTGCAACTCTCGCCTTTTTGGTTTCTCGATTTATCTTAAGAGATTATGTTCAAAATAAATTTTCAGATCGCTTAAAAAACATCAACGAAGGAATTGAAAAAGAAGGCGCCTTTTACCTTTTCACTCTCAGGCTTGTGCCTATCTTTCCCTTCTTTGTCATTAACTTAGTCATGGGCCTTACCCCTATAAAAGTAGTTACATTCTTCATTGTGTCTCAAATTGGAATGCTTTTAGGAACAGCAGTTTACATAAATGCAGGTCTTCAGCTATCTCAACTAAACTCCCTCAAGGGCATCCTTTCACCGCAAATCATATTGAGTTTTACAGCACTTGGTATCCTTCCATTTATTGGTAAGAAAATCATTGCGATGCTTAAGGCAAAAAAAGTATACAAAGGTTATAAAAGACCAAAACATTATGATTACAACATGGTCGTCATTGGCGGCGGCTCTGCAGGCCTTGTCACTTCTTATATCAGCACTGCTGTAAATGCCAAAGTTGCATTGATTGAAAAACATAAGATGGGAGGCGACTGCCTTAATACTGGATGTGTCCCTTCGAAGGCCCTTATAAAATCAGCGAAATTTGTTCATGCCCAAAAAAATTCACAAAAATATGGAATAAAAGAGGCGTCTTGTAATTTCGATTTCAAAGAGATCATGGGTAGAGTAAGCACAGTGATTGATAAGATTGAGCCCCATGATAGTATCGATCGCTACACAAAGCTTGGAGTCGATTGTTTTAAAGGTGATGCAAAAATATTATCGCCATGGGAAGTTGAAGTTAATGGCAAAGTTATTACGACAAAAAACATAACAATCGCCACAGGAGCCTCTCCTTTTGTCCCACCTCTAGAAGGTATAAAAGACGTACCAGTATTAACGAGCGAAAATTTATGGCAACTTGAAGACTTACCCAAGAAGCTTATTATATTGGGAGCAGGACCAATAGGGCTTGAAATGGCACAGTCGTTTCAAAGACTCGGCTCTCAAGTCACGGTAATTGAAATGGGAGAAAGAATACTCTCTATTGAAGACCCTGAGGTTTCTGAATATTTACTAAGTCGCTTAGAAGCTGAAGGTGTCACTTTTTTACTTAGGCACAAGGCAACTAAAATTAATACGACCCACTTAACTATTGAATCTAAAAATGGCACTAAAGAGATTCCTTTTGATAAGATTTTAGTGGCAGTGGGAAGACGTCCCAATGTTAAAGGATTTGGTCTTGAAGCGCTAAATGTCTCTTTGAGGCCTAACGGAACAATTGACGCCAATGAATTTCTTCAAACCAATTACCCCAATATTTATGTTTGTGGGGATGTCACCGGCCCCTATCAACTTACCCACACGGCAGCACATCAAGCATGGTTCTGTGCAGTTAATGCTCTCTTTGGTCGCTTCAAAAAATTTAAGGTCGATTACTCTGTAATTCCATGGGCCACTTACACAGACCCAGAAGTAGCTACTGTAGGAAAGAGTGAGTCTGCGTTAAAAAAAGAAGGTATTGCTTACGAGGTTACAAAATATGGCATTGATGATCTTGATCGGGCGATAGCAGATAGCTCAGACTATGGCTTTATTAAGGTGCAAACTAAAAAAGGTAGCGATAAAATTTTAGGTGCAACAATCGTTGGTATTAATGGATCAGATTTATTGCTTGAATTTATTGCGGCCATGAAGCACGGCTTTGGGCTCAATGCGATTCTAGGAACGATTCATCCCTACCCTACAATGGGTGAGGCCAATAAATACTTAGCTGGAAATTGGAAAAAAGCTCGTAAACCTGAAAATGTTTTAAGGTATCTAAGAGTTTTTCATCGTTGGGAGCGTAAAGGAACACCTGATTCTAAGAACTCACTCAATAAGGTCGAAGCTTAGTTAACCTGCTCACTGAGGCTTTCGAGCTCTTTAAACTTTTCTTCAACCTTTTTATGAAGTTTCCCTAAGACTGCTGAAACCTCATGAATCTCTTCACCTTTGCTAGATTTTTCCTGGCAAAGTTTTTCATACTGATCAATTAGTTCTTCTAGTTTCATAATATCAGATTCAATGGTCTCAATCTCGATTTTGATTTTCTTAATGGTGTCTTCACTTTGATCGATTGCCTTATGATTAGGCTTTGATTTCCCAACCTTTTTTACCGGCTTTTCTTCTGAATCATCATCCCAGCCAATTTTATTTAAAAAATCTTTATAAGTTCCTTCAAAAAGGGAAGCTCTTCCATCTTTAAAGACAATCATTTTATTAACCAATTTATCTAAAAGAAGTTCGGAGTGGGTGACAACAAAGGCGGCACCTGGAAAGGCATCAATTTCTTCGCATAATACCTCGATGGATTCCATATCAAGATGGTTAGTAGGTTCATCTAGTAATAAAACATTTGATTGGCCCGCAAGAATTTTACCAAGCATAACCCTTGCCTTTTCTCCCCCACTTAAAACATTTATTGGTTTTTCGGCATCATCCCCTGGGAACATCATCGCCCCACAAATTGAGCGAACCTGAGTAAAAGATAGCCCGCCATTAGCAGAGGCAATTTCTTTTGTGATCGTATTGCTTAAATGGAGCCTTTCAATATTCGTCTGACCAAAATGACCTTGAGAAACGCCAGGAGCTCTCCAAATACTTCCTTCAACAGGATTAAGTTCACCAGCAATAACATTTAAAAGGGTTGATTTACCTTTTCCGTTCTTGCCAATAATTCCAATACGATCACCTTTTGAGATTGAAAAACTCAGGTCCTCAAAAAGTAACTCTGAAGGGTCATAACCAAAGCTTAAGTCTTTTATTTCCATAGGAAACTTGCTTGGAATATCCTTATAGTTGAATGAAAAACGAAGGTCTGGAACATCGTCCAACACTTCAATCTCATCCATCTTTTCAATAATTTTCTTCTTACTATTGGCCTGTCTCGCCTTAGTGGCCTTCGCGCCAAACTTCTTTATAAAGCTTTCAAGCTCTTGCTTTTTCTTCTCTTGGTTTTGTCTCGTTTGCTCATATATTTCTTCATCAAGAGTGAGCTGTTCATAATACTTATGCGTTGGACCCTTTATCTTTTTAACCTTTCTTCTATGAATCCCTACTGTGTGAGTAGAAACCTTATTCATGAAAGAACGATCATGGGTAATCATCAAGACTTCTCCAGGGAAGTCCTTTAAAAACTGGGCGAGCCAGTGCAAGGAAACAATATCAAGATAGTTGGTAGGCTCATCTAGAAGCAATAAACCAGGCTGAGAAACCAAGACCTTCGCAAGCTTCACTCGAATCTGATAACCACCAGAAAAGTCAGATGGGGGACGATTTAGGTCATCCTGCCCAAAACCGAGGCCAAAAAGAATTTTTTCTCCTCTCCAGTGGTCATAAATAAATTCTGTCGGAAGGGCTTGGATGACCTCCTCTAAAATTGTTTGTCCCGTAAAATTGAGATGCTGCTCAAGTGCACCAAGCCTGTAACCCTTCGGAATAGCGACAATTCCCTGGTCTGGAGACTCTTCTCCCAAAATAATGCGAAACAATGTAGATTTACCCATGCCATTTCGACCGACAAGACCAATTCTTTCTCTTGGGCCGACCACGAAATTTACGTCTTCAAACAACACTCTTTCGCCAAATGACTTACTTATTTCTTGCAACTGGATCATTTTTGAAGGATTCTCTGGTTACTTTGATTAATATTTTATAAACCACTTACCGCACTTCTTAACAAGTGTGAATAACGCTATGAGGCGCATTGATGACACCATACAAGTTCTTAAAAAACATTGCCGTTGTTGCCCACGTTGATCACGGGAAAACAACACTAGTTGACGGTCTCCTCCAACAATCGGGAACCTACTCTGACAGAGACGAAGTCGTCGAAAGAGTAATGGATTCTGGCGACATTGAAAAAGAAAGAGGCATTACCATTAAGGCAAAAAACTGTGCCATCTTTTGGAACGATTGCAAAATTAATTTACTCGATACTCCAGGTCACGCCGACTTTGGTGGAGAAGTTGAAAGAAGTCTTATGATGGTCGACGGTGTTCTTCTGCTAGTTGACGCTGCAGAAGGTTGTCTTCCACAGACAAGGTTTGTTCTTTCAAAGGCGATGCAAAGAGGCATTAAGATCGGTGTTGTTGTTAACAAAGTTGACCGTCCCGACGCTCGTATTGATGAAGTAAAGGGTGAGATAGAAGACTTGCTTTTAGAGCTAGCATCCTTTTTAGATATTGGTGATTTTGATCTAGATATCCCATTCCTTTACGCCTCAGGAAAAGACGGTTGGGCCAGTCTAGATCAAGAAGAGCCAACAAAAGATTTAAAAGTTTTATTAGACTTTATGGCCAGTGACTACTACCCCGTTCCAACCTTTGATAAAACAGGTGACTTGAAACTACTCATAACAAACCTATCTTATTCATCTTACCTAGGTGCACTTAGCATTGGTAGAATAGAACAAGGTAGCGTCAAAAAGCATATGCAAGCGACCCTGTTGGGTAAAGATAAGAAAAAGAACTTTAAAGTTAGTGCGATCCAGGTTTATGACAAGCTTGGTACTACTGAAGTTGATAATGCTCAAGCCGGAGAGATTGTCATTCTCGCTGGTGTTGAAGAAACTCAGATTGGGGATACTATCTCCGACAACAAAGAGGCCGAACCAATCGAGAGAATTGAGGTTGAGCCACCAACGGTTGGCGTATTTGTCTCCGTAAGTACTTCTCCACTTAGTGGTCAAGAAGGTGAATACTTAACGTCTAGAAAGCTTGAAGAGTTCCTTGAAGATTCATGCCGTCACAATGTTTCTTTAAAATATTCTGGAACTGACGACCCTAAGGTTTATAAACTTATGGGAAGAGGTGAACTTCAACTAGCGATTGTATTTGAAGAATTAAGGCGAGAAGGTTTTGAATTTATGCTTTCAAGACCAGAAGTGCTTTTCCTAGAAGATGAAGAGGGTAATAAAACGGAACCTTATGAAAAGTTGGTTCTTGATATTCCTGCCGAATCAACAGGAGCTGTCACTGAAAAGTTAGCTCAGAGAAAAGGTCTCATGGAGGGAGTGATCCCTATCGGTGATTTTCGAACAAGAATGGAATTCATTATTCCATCAAGAGGTCTCATTGGTTACCGCTCAAGATTTTTAACGGACACGAGAGGTGAAGGAATCATGAGTTCTGAATATCTTGGTTATCGTCCTTATGCAGGTGATATGTTGGCCCGCCAAAACGGTGCTATCGTTGCTGACCGCGCTGGAAAGCTTACTCCCTATGCTCTTTTTAACCTCCTAAGCCTCGGCAAGCAATTCGTTAAGCCTGGTGAGAAATGCTATGAAGGTAATGTTATTGGTGAGTACACTAAAACGAATGATACGAACGTTAATGCGGTTCGGGAGAAACATCTATCGAGTATGAGAACGGCTGGAAAAGATGTGAATATCATCTTGCCACCAATTCAATCAAGAACACTTGATTGGGCACTCGACTGGATTGATGTTGATGAGTGGGTTGAAGTTACTCCAACTAGTATACGTATTAGAAAGAAAATACTCGAAGCCAACAAACGAAGTGTTGTTCGTAAATAATTAAGGAGATATCAGTGAAAACAATTGTCTTTATAGCTTCACTAATTTTATCGATAACTATTTTTTCAGCTGAAAAGGCTGGCATTAAAGTACCTGACCAGATGAAACTAGGTGATAAGGAATTAGTTCTTAATGGTATGGGAATTCGCAGGGCCACATTTCTTAATATAAAAGTTTATATAGGGAGTCTTTACTGCCCTCAGAAATCAAAAGATGCACAGGCCATATTAAATATGCCTAACCCAAAGCATATTTCAATGAACTTTGTAAGAGACGTGGATAAAGAAGACCTTCAAGGAGGATGGAAGGAAGGCTTTGAAGCAGCTGTTCCTGAAGCCGAAAGAAAGACCATGATGAGTCACCTTGAGGCCTTCAACAATACAATGGAAGATATTAAGAAAAATCAAGTGATCCTCATTAACTTTCTCGATAGTGGTGTAGAAGTCTCTTTTAATGGAAAAAAACATCCCCTTATTGGTGATCAAAAATTTTCCAAAGCACTTTTAAGTATTTGGTTTATCAATGCCAGAGATGAAGAGCTTAGAGACGAGATGCTAGGTAAAATCTAATATTCATTATATTTTTTAGAACTCCCGCGGACCTTGTCTGCGGGATACTTTTCTATATTTTCTCTAAATTTTCTTTCAAATGCCTCTTCTAAATTTATATCCATCTTGTCCGTTATTCTCAACCAATAGATAAAAATATCGATCAGCTCATCTTCGACTTCTTGTTTTTTCTTAGGGCTTAAATCATCCGCATTATTCTTGTCCAAATCCCACTGAAAGTGCTCCATTAATTCAGAACACTCTACACTTAAGGCCATTGATAAGTTTTTGATAGTATGAAACTGATCCCAATCTCTCTCACGAGCGAATTCTGCGACTTTATTTTGATATTTTTTAATCGTCTCATTAATCACGATTACTCTCCTCAAAAATTATTTTTATAATTTTTTCTGTAGGATTTACCTTGGTAATTTCATGACGTTTGATTGACCTTATGGACTCAGTTGCCGCCAAAAGACTCTCTTTATTCAAGTCCTTTTCTTCTATAATAATACTTCCCAGTTTTTCATGAGCTTCAAGAGCATTATGATATTGTTCATTTTTTTGAGCAATCCTTAAGGGAATAAAAACACTAGGTTTACCAAGTGACATCAGTTCCATAACTGTGCCTGCTCCTGATCGAGATACGACGACCTCTGCTTCATTTAACAAAGGAATCATATGATCAGAAATAAAATCAAAAACCCTATAGTTTTCATTTTCAAACTTTTTATATTCCTCTAGAAAAAGTGATCCACACTGGTGAATAATGAAGAACTTTTCTTCTAGCAAAGGAAGACAATCCCGCAAGGCTTCGTTTAAAAGGCGAGAACCATTTCCGCCACCAGTTAAAAAGAGAACGGGCCTTCTTATTTCTTTAAAATCAATATCTCTCAAACATCCAAGTTTTGGGGGAGAGAGTATCTCCTCGCGAAGAGGATAACCTGAGAGAACGGTTTTTTCAGATGGAAAATAAGGCAATGAAGCCTCAAATGTTAACAAGACTTTACTTGAAAAAATACTTCCTATTTTATTGGCCAAACCTACTCTAGATGTCTGCTCGTGAATAAATACTTTTTTCCCCTGCATCCAACCAGCTATAACAACGGGAACGGTAACAAAGCCCCCCGTACTAAAAATTATCGTTTCCTTCCTTGAAAGTTTCATTAAATAAAAAAAGGCTTGAACCAACCCTTTAACTAATCGAAAAAGATCAAGAAAGTTTTGCCACGAAAAATATCTTCTTAATTTACCTGTTGAAATAGGCTTATATGGTACACCCCTCTCCCTAAAGAGCCTTTCTTCAATGCCTGAGTAGCTGCCAAACGCCCTAATATCAATTTCTGGAGCCTTCTTCTTGATGGCCTCAATAAGAGTTAGCGCAGGCATTACATGACCGCCACTACCTCCCCCACAAAAAACAATTGTTCTGATGACCATTTAAGTGCCTGATTTTACGTTCACAAATATAATACTGTCGGAGTACATGACACTGCAAGTAATTGTTATCTCCTCAAGTCATAACTCCCAGAAAATATGTTAATTTATGGGGGATTACTTTAAAAGGTTTTAAATGAAAGCATTAGTTATGGCATTCCTTCTAGTCTCAAATGTATATGCATTACCTGCATTAAGCGGCATTAATACGCCTGTGAAAGATGAGAACTCTGCCATACAGGTAAAAAGCCAAGTAGTTTTCCAAGTTTGTAATAAGCCTAGTGATCTCTTAACAGCGGCAAATGCCCTTCTAAAAAATTTTTTCAACGGGAAAATGTTTAATTCGAATCTATACGAAGACTTTATATGGATACACCCTGAGTACGTTAACTTCATTTCTTGTGTCATCTGCAATGCTGGCAATCCAAATAATCCCTACTGGGAAGTAGAGTTCACTTTAATGTGCGAAGAGCGCGAGGCAGACGTAATGATGGTGGATGACAATCCTTTAGAAGAATATGAGAACGCTGTAATATAATTTACGAATAATTAAGATATAAAAAAACCAGCTTATAGCTGGTTTTTTTTATGGTGCCGCAGGAGGGACTTGAACCCCCACGCCAAAGGCACTAGATCCTAAGTCTAGCGTGTCTACCAATTTCACCACTGCGGCATAAGAAATTTAAAAGATCATAATCTGTATTCACAGATTTAAACCATTTAGAGAGATATTTTTACTTTATGAAAATAAGAATGGCAAGATATGAACATTATGCGCTCGGCATTAAGCCGCTTTTTTCTTAGTTAAAGCGGCCATTTTCCTTTCAAGCTCTTTAAACTTCATACTTATGGCCTGAGACTCAAGCTTGGCCTTATGAAGTACAGTCTTTTTATCCCCAAGTTCATTTTTAAGTTTTTCACCAGCATCTTTTAATCTCCGGTTTAATAACTCGGACTGCTTTAACTTACTTGCTATTTTCGCGTCAACGACAGGGCTTCCATTGCTGTTAGATCTAGTTCCACTATTTTGAAATTTTTCAAGTTGAGCATTGAGAAACTTAACCTTTTGTTCAAATGACTTTGTTTTTAATTGAGCCGCTTTTGATTCATCGGCAGACTTTTTTAAACCTATTTTTAGACTTTCTATTTCTTTATCTTTTTCTAACAGTACTGTTTCCTCATTACCAACAGGGATATTTTTCATTTTATTTACTTGCTGTTTTGCTTCTAGTTCGGCCTGTTTCAAAAGACGATCTTTCTCTCTCACTTCAGACTTGAGGAAATCATTTTCTTCTTTTGCCTTCATTTGTCCCGCAAAGAAGCGTTCCTTGTCTTCTACTAATTTTTGGATCTCATTTGCGCTTAAACTTATTTCTTTATTGGCCTTAGAGTTTTCGTACATAAAAGACAGTCTTTTCTTCAAAGACTCTACTTGTAATTTTAAGTTGTCATTTTCGCCTTGAAGAACTCGACTGTCTTCACCGGATTCTCTTATTTGACTTACTTCTTCTAAGCCTTCTTTAAACTTTTTTAATAGTAGCTGATTATCAGTCTCTAGTTTAAATACTTCATTCTTAAGTTTTTGAACCTCTCTCTCTGATTCAATATTTTTCACTTTTAGCTCATCACGTTCCTTGTCCATTTCATTTGATTCAAACTCGTTCGATTCAACTTGAAGATCGTCTGGCACAAGGTTTAAAGGCTCTTCTGTGACTGGAAACGCTAAAACCTTGCTAACAACATTTTCCTCTAGTTTAACTTTTGTCTCTGCTAATTCTCTTTTAAGACCAACAATTAATTCCTTCATTTTTGAGACTTGCTTATCACGGATGCTTAATTGATTTTCTATTTTCTCAATCTTTAATCGTTCTTTGATACTTTCATTTACAGAATCAAACCCGTCTTTAACAAAGCCATCTGAAACGTCATCTGACAAGGCCTTGACGAAGTCTCCACCGACACTTTCGTCGACACCAAATTCTTCAACAATAATTTCTTTCACTTGCTGATCAATAAGATCGTTGTTTAAGCCCTGCGCTTTTAGTCCGTCTATTTTTGCCTTAACTTTATTTACAACTGCTAATCTTTTAACTTCCCAAGCTTCATTTTTAACTACTTCATTACTTTCACTAATTTTAACGACTTTTTCTTTATTCGTTTCACCTTTAACCGTATTTTTCTCATTATCCAGGGTTTCTGGACCTCCCCTAATCATTTGACGTTCTTCTGTTAAGTCCTCTGGTGTCCCTGATACTTTTGTGATCGCCTCCGTTAAGTCCTCTGGTTTCCCAGATACTTTTGTGATCGCCTCCGTTAAGTCCTCTGGTGTCCCTGATACTTTTGTGATCGCCTCCGTTAAGTCCTCTG
>JAFMBV010000109.1 GCA_017858255.1 Bacteriovoracaceae bacterium | reverse complement strand
CCAGTAGAAGAAGAGAGCACGCCAGTTGCTGAGACTACACCAGTAGAAGAAGAGAATACTCCTGTAGCTGAAGAGAGCACTCCAGTAGAAGAAGAAAACACCCCAATAGATAATCCTTCATCTGGCTTTAGCTATGATGATGCGACAGCTACTTGCCTCAATGAAAATGGTGATAGTGGATTAAACACTGAAATTGGCCCTTGTGCTGATTTAAGCTTTGCCGATGCAACGATAACAGCGGATATCATTAACAATACAACTCTCTTAGGTGACGGTTATCCAATTGATGAAGATGTGTTGATAGCGACTAAAACCGATCTTTGTGAAAGATGGTTAAAGAAAAGAAACCCTCGCACGGGAGAATTTCCTCAGGGAATTGGCGAAAAAGTGATTCGTCTTAAATGTCTTTAAGAAGAAATTACAGAAAAGAGAGAAAGGGCAAACCAATGGACACCCCATAAGTTTTGACCCTTTGAGTTCCGGCCTTCCATTCAATATAGTTTAGCTCCCCAAAGATTTTCGTTCCCCAACGTAGCCAAAGGTTTTTGTAAGGTTCAGTGTTTGAGCCACTAATGAACATACCGTATATAAGATGACTATTCTTTATGCCAAAACTGTGGCGCCAAACGGCCTCAAAGCCTTGGGGATAGATAACCTTATTTCTGTTTGGAACATCCTTATTATAATTAAAATTTAAAATCTGGGCCCCTAATAGTGGTATCACTTGCACGCGCCCATCGAAGAGATTGGCAATCTCATAGGCCAGATAGACGCCGCCATTATTAAAGAGGGAGCCACGACTTACAGTAGCATTAAAAAAACGTAAGCTGGTTGTTGCGAGGAAGTCATACTTTCCATAGAACATAAAAGCGGGAGCCCATTTTTCTTCTCTCTTTTGCTCCCCACTTTGGGTTTCAAAGCGATAGGGGCCAAAACCAATGGCCGTCTTTAGGCGGTGGATGCGTTTTGGTAAACTTGCTTTTATCGTTACATTTAATTTCTGGCCTAGATTATTAATGACCTCAATTGGGGCGACATTCCCACCACGCAAAATAGTACGATAGGGGGGAAGGGTGCCATCAGCTAAAAGGGCATTACTAGCAGACCAAGTAACGATAAGGCGGGGTTTCTTTTGGTGAGAGGGACCAATTTGCTCTAAACGACAACCAACACTCATATACTGATCTTCAAGACCCGTGAACTCTAAATCATAGGGGGCACAAGAATAGTCTATAAGCTTTGAAGGAATAGACTTCTGACTTGTCTTTCTTCCAATGACAACCTTTGAGAGAATTTCGTTATTGGTTTTAATGGTGATACTTCCCGGATTAAAGAGATTTATCCAAAGGTCAATTTCGTAGGTCAATTTATCGCTTATAAATTCACCAGAGAAGACTTCTCCTAAGTAATAGAAAAGTGGCGGGCCAATTGTTTTTGGTAATGTGATCTTTAGACGGGCGCGCGGAATCAAAAGATTTGAGCTATCCCGTATCCACTGTACAGATTGTTTTTCAAATTCGAGTTGCAGTCCCTTAAGCGGTTTCGTTGCATAAGGGTTGAAGTCCTCTAGGTCTAGGGGAATGGGGGCCTCACCGATTCTGACATCCCCAAAAGGGATTAGACTTTGGGCGAGTGGAGTTTTTAGGACGAAAATTAAAAGCAAGAGTATAAGAGAGAGTTTCACCGCGATCTTTCTCTTGATTTGGTATGGCCATAAGACTTGGGGCCATTATCATTGCTTTCAATGGGTTCTAAATGAATGATTTGAGAATAGGGAGTCTCTTTTTTTTCTAGAGACCTCTTTCTTGGGGTCCAAGGTTTGGGTTCTCTTTTCTTGGCCTGTCTTTGTAAACGTAAACTTTGTAAACTTCTTTGCGAAATCTTTCGTGATCTTTTTCGTGAACTGGTTTTGGGTGTTTGTGGGCGTTTGATCGCGGCCATGCCTAGGGAGACTTCGTCTTCTTGAAGGTTGTTGTTTAAGTTTCGATTGTATTTCTCTTTCTCTGCTTTTTTCTCTGCTTCTTTTTCTGGGCCTAACTGACCTTCAAGAAAGGCCAAATCAGCATCACCAAGTTTTTCTTTGGTGGGGTCACTCAATACCTCAGGCGATTTAGCTTTCTCTAACTCAAGCCAAAGTCTCTCTGATAAAGATTGCGCGGCCACAAGATTGATTCCAAAAACGATTAATAGGCCTGCTGTTAGTTTTCTCATATTAAAAGTGTAAGTGACGGGCGCGGCCATGTAAATTTTCTTCTCGTTAATTGTGTAATTTTGATGAGTTATAAAGTTTATCCATAGACAACAGTAGGATAATTATCTAGGTTGGCTCCATGGAAGAAGACCAGCTCCTTAAAAGCTATTTTTATGACTTGCCCCCTGAGCTAATCGCTCAAAGGCCTGCAGATCCCCGTGATAGTTCTCGCCTCTTGGTTTTTGATGAGGCCAGTGGCACGGTTGAACATGCGCACTTTAGGGACCTACCTAAGTTCTTACCTCCAAAGGCCACCTTGGTTTTAAATAACTCACGGGTTTTTCCCTGTAGACTGCCAGCAAAGAAAACCACTGGTGGTAAGGCCGAGATTTTCTTCCTTTCTTTGAAGGATGAGGGAAGCGGCCATCCCTGTTTAATAAAAACCACAGGTAAAAAGAGAGTAGGAGATCAATTTATTTTAACGGGGTCTCATGGCGATATTTCCGCCACCATTAAAAAAGTTAACGATGAAGGCGTTTTCACTATAAGTATTGATGGAGAGCTCAGCGATTTAATTGAAGAGCAAGGCAAAGTGCCTATTCCTCCTTATATAAGATCAGGAGAGTCTGATGCTCAGGATCTTCTCGATTATCAAACTCTCTACGCTAGAGAAGACCTCGAAGGAACGGGTTCTGTTGCAGCACCTACTGCTGGTCTTCATTTTACCGAAAAGGTTTTCTCTGATTTAGCGGTTAAAGAAATTCTTCCCCATCACGTTACATTGCATGTGGGACTTGGAACTTTCCGTCCCGTAAAAGTGGCCAATATAATGGATCACAAAATGCATGAAGAGAATTTCTATGTAGAAGAAAGTGTTTGGCAAAATATTATAAACTCTAATTACCGGGTTGCCGTGGGCACGACGAGCCTTAGAGTTCTTGAGAGTCTCTGGCCGACAAAAGACCTCTACCAAGGTGGTGAGATGAGAGGCACGGATATCTTTTTGCACCCAGGAATTAAGGTTCAATCAATTAATGCCCTAATGACGAATTTCCATTTACCTGAAAGCACTCTTTTGATGTTGGTTTCGGCCCTGATTGGTCGGGAGAAAACCCTTGAGCTCTACGAAATTGCAGTTAAGGAGCGTTATCGCTTCTTTTCCTATGGTGATGCCATGTTGATTTTACGGGATCAAAGAAGGGTTGTATAAGAGGCCATGGGAATTTTTACTTTAGAAAAAACAGACGGGCAGGCCAGAGCGGGAACCATTCAAACCGCCCATGGGGTAGTTGAAACACCCATTTTTATGCCGGTAGGGACTAGAGCGTCTGTAAAGACGATGACTTCTGAGGATCTAGAATCTTTAGGGGCCCAAATCATTTTAGGAAACACTTATCATTTATACTTAAGACCCGGTCACGACCTTATAGATAGAGTAGGTGGTGGCCTACATGGTTTTATGAATTGGCAAAAACCCATCCTCACTGATTCTGGTGGCTTTCAAGTATTCAGTCTTTCTGACCTTAATAAGGTAACGGAAGAAGGTGTTGTTTTTCAAAGTCATATTGATGGCTCTCGCCATATGATAGGCCCCGAAAAATCCATGGAAATACAAAAAGGTCTGGGTTCGGATATTGTTATGGTCTTCGATGAGTGCCCAGCGCTACCTGCCACCAAGGAGCGCTTGCGTGAGAGTATGGAGCTTACTCTTCGCTGGGCCAAACGCTGTAAAGACTATCAACTTCGCGATTATCAAAGTCTCTTTGGCATCGTCCAAGGTGGTCTGCACTTTGACCTAAGAAGTGAGTGCATGGAGCGATTAGAAGAGCTGGACTTTCCGGGTCTTGCTCTTGGTGGTTTAAGTGTCGGTGAAAAAAATGAAGAAATGGTGGAGTTTTGTCGAAAGTTCTGTCCCACCATGCCCGTTAATAAGCCTCGCTACCTTATGGGAGTGGGAAAACCGTTAGACGTGTTGAATGGCATCAAAAATGGTTTAGATATGTTTGATTGTGTATTACCAACTCGTAACGCAAGAAACGGTCAGCTTCTGACTCATAAAGGTCCTCTCAATATTAAAAAAGAGCGCTTTAAAGAAGATAAGGGTCCCCTCGATCCTGATTGCCCATGCCGCGCATGCACAAAATACTCTCGTGCCTATGTGCGCCATTTATTTAATGTTGGTGAGTATCTGGGTGGACAGCTCGTTACGTACCATAATCTTTACTTTTATCTCAAAATGGCACGTGAAGCGCGCCAACATATTTTAGCTGGTACATTTGACGAGTATTACCAGTCGTTTTATAAGTCATACACTTCAAACGAGTATTCTTAAGTATCCTAAGGAAAAATTATGATTAAATTATTGGCAGTTCTCTTTTTTGGTCTTTTCTCAAGTGCTCTTTATGCACAGGGCGCAGCTGCTGGACCACAAGGGCTTGCTAACTTTGTACCCATTATTGCGATTTTTATTATTATCTATTTTCTAATGATTCGCCCTCAGAAAAAGCAATTAGAAGAAGAGAAGTCCATGCTTGGTACTCTTGGTAAGGGCGACGAGATTTACACTAAGGCCGGTATCCTCGGCACAATCGTTGGCATGACTGAGAAAGTGATCACTTTAGAAGTGGCCGACAATATCAAGATAAAAGTTCTCCGTAGCCAAGTAGGCGGTCTCTCAAGTAAACTTTTTGAAAAGAAAACAGATAAGAAAACAGATAAGAAAACAGATAAGAAGATTGAAGACAAAAAGTAGTTACGCATATTCCTAGAGGTTTTATGTTTGGACTCGGTGCTGGCGAAATTTTTATTATTGTGGCCTTCGCTCTAATTTTTATTGGACCTAAGAAGCTGCCTGAATTGGCGCGTAATCTTGGTAAAGGTCTGAGAGAATTTCAAAAAGCGAAGGACGAGCTTATGCACCACGTCCATAACGAAGAAAACGAAATTAAAAATTCTATCGGAGATCTAGACACCGATCACCACGAGGCCTTGACTGGTGTGAACCTCTCTGATGATGAGGTCGAAGCAGAGGTTGCGGCCATTGAAAAGGCCCTTAACGACGGCGATTCTTCAGAAAAAACTGCTTCAAATAATCCAGAGTCAAAAGCTCAGACAAAGAGCGAAACGACTCAAGAAAAGAAGCCAGAAACTAAAGACTCCTAATTTCTCCAAACAATTCATTGCCTATAAGTTGGTTATCCCCCTATAATTTCAAATTGTTGACCAACCTAATTGGGAGAATTCACCATGAAAAGAAGCTGGTGGTACCGCTTTACCTTTTTATTGCTTGCAGGCGTCATTTCCGTAATGATGATTATTCCGTCGGCCCTCAATTTTGGCGAAGACTCTAACTTCCCCGTTAAATCACGAATCACTCTAGGTCTAGACCTTCAGGGTGGTCTTTATATGATTTTGGGAATCGACTTTAATAAAGTCTATGAAGATGAAGTTAAAAGCTATGCTAGAAAGATTGCCTTCGTTCTTAATGATCAAGGAATCAAGACTCAGACTGGTAGACTAGAAAAAATTGATGTCACTGATCCAAGCCATTCTATTGTTATAGAAGACCCGGCCTTAATAGAAAAAGCAAAAGAAGAAATCAAAAAATTCTTTCCTTCTATATTGAGAAATACAAAAGAAGAAGATAGTCACCTTTTCTATGGTCTAACAAAAGTTCAAAAAACCACGATTGAAGAGCAGGCCTTAACTAAATCAATAGAGGTTATTAGAAATCGTATTGATGAGTTTGGGGTTACAGAGCCAGAGATTGTTTCTCAAGGAACGAATCGTATCGTGATTCAGCTTCCAGGTGTTAAGGATATCGAAAGGGCAAAGTCTCTTATCGGTAAAACAGCAAAACTTGAATTTAAAATGGTGAACGATCAGGTCAGCTTGGCCACGATGAACTCTTGGCTTGCAAAAGCTAAAGAATCTGCCATTGAGTACAAAACGGGCACTCGCTTTAGCCAGTACCTTCGTACTCTTAATGAGTTTTTAACAAAAGAGAAGCTTCTTCCAAAAGATCATGAAATGGCATTTGAGAAAACCGTCTCTAAGGCCACTAATGAAGTAACTCAAATGATTCCTTATTTGGTGGAAGCAGGTTCCAAACTAAGTGGTGATCAACTTCAAGATGCCCGCGTGCAAATTGATCAACAAAAGAATGAGCCCTATGTTTCTCTTGAATTCAAGGCCTCAGGTGGCAAGCTTTTCGAAGAGCTAACGGGAGCAAACGTTGGTCGTCGTATGGCGGTTATCCTTGATGGAAATGTTTATTCTGCTCCATCAATTCGAGAAAAAATTGGTGGTGGTCGTGCTCAGATTACTCTTGGTTCTGGCGGCTTTAATAAAATGATGAAAGAGGCCAGAGACTTGGCCTTAGTTTTAAGAGCTGGTGCACTACCTGTTCAATTAAACTTTGAAGAGCAAAGAACTGTTGGACCAAGTCTTGGTGCTGACTCAATTAGAAAAGCTCGCTACGCCTCTTTAATTGGTGCAGCGATGGTTTTCATCTTCATCCTAATTTATTACAAAATCAGTGGCGCTATAGCCATGGTTACCCTACTACTTAATATTGGCTTCGTTATCGCTTGTTTGGTGGCCTTTGAGGCAACACTTACTCTACCCGGCATTGCAGGTATCGCTTTGACGATTGGTATGGCCGTGGATGCGAACATCATTATCTATGAGAGGATTCGAGAAGAGGTGAGGCGAGGCTTAAGCTTCTATAAAGCCGTTGAAACGGGTTTTGCTCATGCCTTCTGGACAATTATTGATGCCAACATAACCACTGCTTTGGCCGGTTTATGTCTACTTAACTTTGGTACTGGTCCAATCCGAGGATTTGCAGTAACGCTTCTCATCGGTATTGTCTCCACTGTTTATTCTTCCTACTTCGTAGGAAAGCTTCTTTTCGAGCTTTATATGAATAAAACAGAAGGTCAGGATCTCTCAATTTAATATTTAGGAAAGGGTTAGCCTTATGATGGAAATAATTAAATCAAACACGAAGATCAAATTTTCAAATCACTATATGGTGACTTCTCTAATCTCCCTTGTATTAGTGGGAGTTAGTTTATTCGGTCTTTTTACTAAAATGAACTACGGCGTTGATTTTCGTGGGGGTGCGGAAATTCAAATTAAGTTTGCCAAAGATATTAAACTTGATCGTTTGAGAAAAACCCTCAAAGAAGAAGGCTTTCGTGTTCAAGTTCAACAAATTGGTGAAGCAGCTGATCTTGAGTTTCTTTTAAAAGTCGCAGCAAATGAGGGGAACCTCAACGAAGTGACGGATAAAGTTTCCTCTGCCCTTAATAAAGACTTTGTTGCAGAAGGTATAGAGATCAGAAAGGTCGATATTGTCGGACCTAAGGCCGGTGCTCAGCTAAGACTCTCTGGCTTTCAGGCCATGCTTTGGGCCCTGATTGCGATTATGGTCTATATTGGTCTGCGCTTTGATTTTAAATACTCTCCTGGTGCAATTGTGGCGCTCTTTCACGATGTATCAATTATCTTAGGAATCTTTGCCTTTACTGGTACTGAATTTACGCTACAAACTGTGGCCGCCCTTTTGGCCGTGATTGGTTACTCCGTAAACGATACCGTTATTGTTTATGACCGAGTACGTGAGCATGAACAAAAGTTCTCCCACCTAGGCCTTAGAGATCAGATTGATAATGCAATCAATGAAACTCTTTCTCGTACAATCCTTACTTCAGGAACGACACTCTTTATTTCGGGGACGATGTTCATTTTCGGTGGATTAGCGATTAGAGACTTCTTCTTTGCTATTTCCCTAGGTGTACTTATTGGTACTTATTCATCAATTTATGTTGCAGCTCCGGTAACACTTCTTTTTCAAAGATTTATTGGCGAAAAAGATGAGGCAAAGAGTGTTGGACAAAACGCCAAGGCTTAGTATTTATAACCTATTCTTAACTCTCTTTTTTGTTGTTATGGGCGCCATTAACTTGGCGTCTTTTGCACAATCTGACGCAAGTGAAAGCCCTCAAAGTAATTCAAGACCTGATAAAAACGATAAAAGCGAAGAGCTTGTTGAGGAAGAACTTGAATCATTTCGACAAGAAAATCAAAGTGCCGCAATGGAGTTTCAAAAAGCACTTTCTCCTCAAGAGTTACTTCAATTGCAAGAGGCCATCGATCGCGGTGATCAGGCCAAAATTAGCGAATTAACAAAGAAAATGAGTGCGAAACTTCAAGGCAAGGCCGGAGGCCTTGATAAGATGGTTGAGCTTTCATTAAGAAGCTTTCGTGAGAAAACTCCTGCTGAACTAAAAAAGGACCTCCAATTAAAAATGGGTGGCACTCTCTTTGGACCAGTCATTGAGTTCTTTCCTCGCTCGCTCGATTTTATCGTCAATCTCTTTCAGGACCCAGTGGCGCTTCCACAATTATTTAGCATTCCTAAAGATCGTAAAAAACTTGTGATCTTTTTAATCGTGAATATCGTGCTCTTTATTGTGGCCAAGATATATAAAAAGATCAAAAAAGGCGAGGGAGCTTTTACTCGTTGGATTTTCTTTTTCAGCTTACGTATGGGGGTTCTCTTCATGTTCTTTAAAACAGAATTAACACCTATGTTTATTGTCTTTAAAAGAACCTTCTTTTAGAGAGACTTTTTGACTTCGAGATTGATCTCTTTAGGCTTTTGACCTTTAAAGTAGAGTGTCATGGTTGTCTTCAACTTATTCGGTAGTTCATTATTAGTTTGCATCACCATGATGTGATCACCCATAGGTTTAAGTTCATGCTTACTCTTAGGCGCGATCTTGATTGATTTGAGTTGACGCATTTTCATAATACCGTTTTCACTCTTATGAGTGTGAATTTCATAGTACAAAGCATCTGGTCCTGTAATCTTTTCTAGAACGAGCTCTTTATCTGTAGGGTTAACTATCAGCATATAAGCTGCTGTCATCTTAAGGCCAGGTAGTGGCTTCTTTATCCAGGCGTCTTCTATCACTTGAGCTTGTAAATCGAGCCCCGAAAATAAAGAGAATAAAAGAAAAAGACTAATCACTTTCATTTGAGCACCTCTATTAGATCTAATTTAAATTGACCATCATAAATAATGTCGCTGTAACTGTTAAAGACTTGGCCGTATTTGTCTAGGAGAAAAAATCGTGATGTATGATCCACAGTGTATTTCATGGCAGAATTTTCGAGAGGCACAAATTCAAAGTGAACCGCATACTTCTTTGTTATGTCTTTAATTTGCTCCTCTGTTCCTGCTAGTGAGATAAAGTCGGTCGCAAAGTATTTTCCATATTCGTGCACTTTCTTTGCATCATCTCTTTTATAATCAACACTAATAAAAACCTTTTGGACTCGCTTATGAAGTTCAGGCTCTATGGCATCAAAGGCCTTCACGAGCTTGTTTAAAGATAGGGGACAGATGTCAGGACAACTGGCAAAGCCAAAATAAAGCACGCTTGGTTTTCCCTTCAGCCTTTGAAGGTCAAAAGGACCGTCGATGTGGGTGAGGCTGAAGTCACCACCTATGTTTTGATAGAGTTTCGCCGTCTCACTTTTAGAACCCTGATATTGGTAGTATGTCTTTACCCCTGCAAGTGTGGCCCCAAAAAGGATAGCAAGTAGAACTGTTTTAAATATTGGTGATTTCATTTTACCTCTTAACTTCTAGGTCGAAGGTGGTTCTAACCCATTTATCTTGACCCTTAATAACGAGATAGAGCCGCCATTTCATAAGCTTTTCCGTGCAAGCAGGGAAGACTCTCGTTGCCTTAAAAAGGTTTTGTTTTAGAAAGGCCTCTAACTCAAAAACTTGCTCGTCCCTTGGCATTTTCATGTCGTGGCCAAGCACTCGCATGGTAATACTCTCTGGTCTGATGCCCGTGGTTGTTAGCTCATAGGTCAAATCTTGTGTTGCTGAGATCGGTAAGGGAGAGATCTTTAACTCTAAGTTCACGCCCCCTTCAGAAACGTTACATACTCCAGTATCTTGCAAATGGCACTTGTGCTTGATGAATATCTCTTTTGGTCCAAAGAAATAGTGACCCGTGACGAGGGCCAATAGAATAATAATGAGAGCTGGGTAAATCTTATTCATGGCCGCATTATGGCCAAGGAGGGTGGTTTAGTCTACTGCTGGAATACAGGCAAAGCGGTTGTCTGGAGGACGTACACCTTCAATAATGCCGGTTTGTACGCCACTTCGGCCAATCTCAGAAGGAAAGCGCACAGTATAAATGATCTGATTTGATTTCCTAATGTAAGGAGCATTTTTATCAAGAGGCCAGTAAAAGCGAACTGTTTTTGAACCGGCCGTCACTTCATCTGGAACAAAGTGTTGACCATTTTCAAAGTAAAACCAAACTTGTTTAAGTTCATTTTCTCGAATCATAAGGATATCAAGAATGGCGTTTCCTGCAGCATCTAGAAAAGGCTCACTCTCGGCCATAAAGAGACCCTCTGTATCGACCCCAACTTTGTCCCCAATCACTTCATAAAGGGGGTTATTGCTAAGGTAGTCTTCTTGAGTTGGGCATTCACCTCTGTTATTTTGATCAACAAATGGAATCATGATGAAACCTAAGTTGGCAGACGTGCCTGAAGGAGTGTTTGAGGTTTCTGGAAGGTTTGGCCATTCAAAAACCGTGAAAAGGTTCAACTGGGCCGTGGCATTTCCTGTCTTGATTCTAAATTCTTCTGTTACTTCGGCATTAATATCAATAACACCATCAATATCACCATCATTAAAACGGATATCGGTTTGATCCCATACCGCAAAATGTTGGGGGATTAGCTCTAGTCTTGGAAAAAGAGGTGAGTCGTTTTCTCCAAAGATTTGCTTGTCGTGACACTTCGTTAGTGGCTGACTCGGAGGCAAGCTAGGGGGAGAGTTCGATGAAGCAAAATAAAAGTGCTTACGAGCGTACTCTGTAAAGCTGACGACTGGTTCATTTTGACGAGCAAAGAAAATACAAGTGTATTGACTGACAGGCATGACTTTTAAAGGTCCTTCCGGAGTAGTGCTCTCGTCCTCGAAGTCTTTAAGGTAAAACTGAAAGGCCTGAGACTGAACATTTGAACCTGATTGTGACTCTCTAATGCGTGCTAGGTATGTTCTTTCTTTTTGAAGAGAATCAACAGCAACATTAAAACTATTGCCAACCGTATTGATGGTTAAGAACTGAGTACTGTCTCCATCGAAAACTTCCAGCTGACAGGCCGGCCCTGTAAAGTCCGTTCCCGGAATTTCATTATTACACCAGCCTTCTAGGTTTTTGAGAGTGTCGTTAAACCCAATATTTGGTCCAACTGTAACTTTTCCAAAGAGAACCATATTATTTTGTGTTTTGTTCTGGCAGGTTGCCTGGCAATCATTAATAGAGACGGGCTTTCCGGCCTGACAGGCACAAAAGCCTTTATCAATGAAGACTTCATTATCTGGGCGTAAGACCCCAGAGCCAAGTACACAAACTTCTAAAGCTGAATCAATGTTGGAGATGATATCTGAAAAGTCAGCTGCATCGAGGTTAAGACCTTCAAGTTCTGTTTTTGCCTCTTCAATTTCTGTATCATTCGCCACTCGTGTTCCTGTGGGACAGCTATTGATACAGGCGCGTTCACTAATATTAAAGGTGTTTTGGCAAAAGACCGGAACTTCTTCTGCTGTGCCAAAGCGTTGAATAATAGCACGACCAGCACGGCCACTCTCATCAACGCAAGACGACATAAGCGTTAAGAATCCCATGAGGATGCTTAAGATTATGAGTGAATGTCGGCCCTTTTTCATCTGTTCCATATCTTCCTATAACAACCTTATCGAGTGCCCCG
>JAFMBV010000108.1 GCA_017858255.1 Bacteriovoracaceae bacterium | reverse complement strand
GGGCTTCGTTTTATCTAAGTGGCCGTTCACATGTTCGCTGCTAGGTTAGATCCATCTTCACCTTACCCCCGGCGCTTCTCGGCTCTCATCAACAAGCAATTGATCGCATTATTTCACCGTCCACACATGTTCATATCACATCTTTGTGATATTTACTTCCTGCCGAGCGATATCGAGGGGGTCGGAATTACGTTAGAAAACATAACGACCGAAGGAATTGTTATAAATGCAGACGACTCGTCTTTGATTAGTTTGTATTTAGGAGCTTCGCTAAATGAAAATGGAGGTAAGGACAGATTTTCAGTAAGCGGTGCCAAAATTCAAGCAGGAGGCAATTTGGGCAATCGGATTTTAGGAAACTTGGGTGTGTACGAATTCGACATGGATCTTAGTGGGCTCACCTCAGAAGCAACCGTAGAACTATCGGTATATTATTCGAAAGAACTTAAGCTAACTGGTTCTGGTAAATTTAGAGTCTCTAACTTTGATACCGACAACCTATCCCTTTCTTCCAGTGGGTCGGGGGCTGAAATAAATTACACTTGCCTAAGATCTTCAAGTTCATTACGTGGTAGTTTTTCGGGCTTTAGTGATTATTCTGTTTTTGAAAATGAAGCTCAGTCAATTCCAGTGCATGATCGATTATTTGACCTAAGTACAAAAGAGAAGAGAAAGGTGTTTTCTGTTTTTATTGGAGATAGTAGTAGGTACGGCTCAATAAACAGAGAGAAGATCAATGGCAAGGAAGTTAAATATGACATTAAGGGCATGGGCCTCCCCCGTTTTGGTAGACACAATTTTAAGCAGCAAGACTATTTTGTTTAACATAATCCCTCGGGCTCATATAGCCAAGAGATGAGTGTAATCTTTCTGTGTTGTACCAACCTTCAATGTAATTAAAAATATACCTCCTCGCTTCCTCTAGGTCCTCAAAGACCGTTTTTTCAAGCTCTCTTTTCATAGTTGAGAAAAAGCTCTCTACATAAGCATTATCGTAGCAGTTTCCCTTTCTCGACATAGATTGAACTAAACCAACAAGCTTAAGTCTCTTTCTAACCACATGAGAACAATATTGGGTCCCCTGGTCTGAGTGAAAAACAGTTCCCCTCAAAGTGGTATTCGTTGCCTTTAAAGCATTTTTTAAGGCCTTTTTTGTGTTTTCAGCGTCCATTGAGTCGCTCAAGTCCCAACCCATAATTTCACGGTTAAAAAGGTCCTCAACAACCACGAGGTAGCAAAATCCTTTCTTCGTTGGAATATAGGTAAGATCCGATGCCCATACTTCGTTCGCCTTTTTCGGCTTAAAATCTTCAATTTTAAAGACCCTATCCGATTTCTTATCGCTTGGATTATTGATTGTTGTCTTGGGTTTAAATGCCCTCTTCTTTTCAGCGCTAAGGCCATTTTCCTTCATAAGTTTTGCCACTCTTTTTTCTCCGACTTTCTCGCCTGCATTTTTTAGGGACCTCGTAACTCGAGGCGAACCATAAGTGCCCTTAGAGTTCTCAAAAACCTTTTTAACTTTAGTTAAAAGAGACTCTTCTTTGTTCTTTGATGAAAAAAGACTTTTACGCCACTTATAGAAGCCCGATCGAGAGACGCCAAAAAGCCTACAGCTAAGATCAACACTGTGATCCTCCATTCTCAGGTACTCAATTCTTCTAAAGATCATTTCTCTTGATTCAGGCAAAAAAAACGGGTCGCATCTTGTAAAATTGCGACAGAGCGCTTCTCCACATCCAGCTCTTTTTTGAGGCGCTTATTTTCTGCACGAAGTTTTTCAATCTCTTGAAACTCGGAGTCTTCCTCAATCTTCTTGGCATAGCGGTACCAGGAACTTAGGCTTTGTTTGTTAACATCGAGTTTGAGGGCAGCCTCACTTATCCCAATGTCTTTAGCAAGCTCTACCGCCTGTTCCTTAAACTCTTTGCTGTAGTGTTTTTTGATCATTTTTTTCTTCATGTTTTTCATTATACACGACTCCTTTAGTCTGGGTCATGCGCTAAAAACTGTGTCCATTTTTTGGGGGGAGGCTCATTCCTGAATATTTTAATACAGAAGTAACTAAGGGCTAAAGACTTCAATTTCTTCATTGTCTTCAAATAAGAGAACTAACTTCTTATCGACACCTTCAATCATGAGGTAATTCGTGATAGGTGACTCTTGATTATTAATGGCCTGTAAGTCGATTTGACATTCACTACCTAAACGACATTTTATTAGCTTAACTCTTATTTGATCACTTCTATATTCTACTGTCGCGCCGGCAAAGTAAAAAGCTGTTTCCATAAAAGGCTGTAGTCCAATAATTAAGCCGTTACCCCCTTCTGGAACAACTGTTGAAATTACTTTTATTTGATCTTTTTTATACATCATGTTGATATCTTTTTCACAACTAGTAAAAAGTAATGGGAGAATTGTGGCGCTAATTATTAGGAAACCCAGTTCAAAGAAGGATGTTCGTTTAAATAAAAACTTCTTAACTATCTTCACTTGGTCTTCCTACGAAATCTCGTTTAACTAATTATCATGCCACATGATTGATAACAGATAATCGGATTTAATAAATTATCAAAAAAAACATTCTTTTTTATATATAACCTGACCCCAAAGGCACGTCTGTAAGTCTTCAGCACATTTGGGACAACTATGCTCTTTTATGTCCTAACACAGCATGATTGAATTTGGACTTCGGTTATATTCCTTTTTTCTCATTAAAGTTTATCGTCTTTTATCTTCTCTAACTTTAACTATTTTTTTCTTCTTCCATAGAAGACATCATCTGGAGTCACGTTACCTAACGACTTGTGGTATCTCTTTTTGTTGTAGTAACTAATAAGCTTACCAACTTCGGACTTAAGTTCATTGGGGCAAACATAAACGTGAAGCTTTACTTTAGACTTTTGTTAGTGACCCCCCTTTTAACGGCTACTTCTTTTATGGAGGTAACTCCTGATCCCTGCTAACTTACCGGACAATTTTTATGTAACAATTAAATGAGTGGTGGAGGAATAATGACCAGAACAAAATATTCATCAGACTTAATTGAATAAGTATTAAAAGACTTAGAATCTACAAACGATTTAGGCTTTGTCTCTCGTAAACATGGCGTGCTTACTCATTCTATTTACTGCTTTATAAGGGAAAGACTAAAAGGTCCTGAGGTCTCTAAAGATAAGAAAATCAAAGAGCTCTCACAAGAACTCGCGGACAAGGATCTCGAAAACAAGATCCTACGCGAGAGCTTTTAAAAAAAAAACTTATGAAGTGATGCCGATCGAACTCTCATAGCACGAGACTTTATTAAACAAGGGTATCCAGCTCAAAAGGTCTTAAGGATTCTTGAGACTCCAAGTTCGACCTACTACGACCGAATAAAACTTAAATTATCCAAGATAAAAAGAGGCCGGGCTCCTATTGGATACTCTCTTAACCTGCAAGGTGAGAAGGTTTTAGATAATTCGATCGTAAGCCATTTTTAAGACTAACGAGAAGACCCTTTTTTCAAAGTTGAGGGAGGATATAAAGTACTCTCTAAATATATAAGACGGGATTATGAAGTTGTCGTCAATCATAAAAAAAACGTACGCCTTTGCAAGCTACACGGACTTACTCTAAAAAAACGATTCAAGAAAAAGAGTACGCTTAGAAAGCTCTCGAGAAATCATAATGTTAATCGGGAAAATCAAGTTTGGGAATTCGATATAAAGTTCGGTTACCCTCATGGAGAAAAACGCTTCTTTTTCTTACTGGCCTTCATTGATGTTTTTAATCGACAAATTAAAAGTTGGTATGTTGGCTATCAATGGTAGGCCCAGGATCTAGCCAATACTCTTAAGATAGCTCTAGAAAAACATAAAATAATCGATGAGGATGGCTTTACTCTTCGTAGTGATAACGGTCCTCAGATGCATGTCAAGCTTTTAAGAGAAAAGTTGGAAGGCCTTCCAGCAGTCAATGAGTTCATTCCTGTAAGGACACCTAATAAAAATACTCACATCGAATCACTCCTCTCAATATACGATAAGCATCTGCAAGAGTAGTCTTTTTGGGACCTTCGAGATGCCTACAAATGGACCCTCGAGCTCATGTATTTCTATAGCAATAGTCGGACTCATGGAAGCTTAGGAATGGGCCCAAATGAGTTTTCAAGGAGAAGAGAGCTTTATTCACAGGAGAAGTTTTTGCAGGCAATTTAGATAAAGAGTATCTGGTAAATAAGGGGTTGACCCGCTATTAAATGGCTACTTTTGAATTGGAACATGATTTTTTGGCGTAAGTACTACATGCAAGTTATTGAAATTTCGTTCCAAAGGTACTCCCAATTATAATTAAGTCACTAAAAATCTAAGGAAAAAAACCGATAAAGTAAAAACTCTAGCAACCAAAAGGCAATTAGAATGAAAAAAGTCGTCACAACCTTTTTATCTTATGCTTTAATTCTTAATTTATTTTCTATAAACAAAATAATAATTAAACCAAGCTCTAATCACCTTTTGCCTATTGAGGTAAGTGCCAGCTTATTAATGACAAAGGGTTTTGCTCAAGCAGATGCACTTAATTTATCTGCTAGATCAAAAAATTCAGAGATGGCGCAGTATTATCTTCCAATGCTTGCGATGCTTGGTGTTGGTATTATGTCCATCATGTTTCTGACTAAACTTGCAAAGAAGTCCGCTGACTTTTACATGTTTTTGATTGGGTCAATCATTTATCTTGTGAGTGTCATAACAAGCTGGAGTTCTGAAAAAGGAAAATTTGAAAAGCTTCCGGAATCAATTGCTAGAGGTACACAAGTTGAGACTTTAAAAGAGCAAAAAAAGGCCTATGAAGAGGTTCTCAAAATGGTTGAAAAGAGGCTTATGCTACAAGGAGCAACAACTGCAGCCTATTTAGCAGGAGCTATTTTAGCTGGAGTTATGTATTCCAAAAATAAAGCAACCCTCGCTTCAGGTTTAAAAACCAATAATCAACTTCTTGCTGAAATCCAAAGTAAATGTCGAACTGTTCCACAATTCACTCCTCCAAATGGAGTCGCAGTTCACGCTACAACAATGGAGCCAATTCAAGCCCTCTGTGCTCGTCTAGCGGCTCAAGGAGCTCAATGTCTTGCAAAGATTTCTGCAAATGAAACAAATCTCATGAGAATTCTTGAGACAATGAGGAGTGCAGAAGGATCTGCTAGTATGAACGATCAGGCCGAAGTAAATCATGACGACATAGCGGCTCTCGCTCAAGGGTGTTTTGATGCTCCATTTGAAAGAGCACCGCCCGAAGCGGCTTTAATTAGCTATAGCGATCCTTACTTAAAAGACAGGCTTAGACAACATTACTACGTAAATGGGGTCGACCTTACAAAGGAAAAAGAATTAATTGTTATCTCAGATGGTTTAGATCTAAAAGCAACGGATTTGGTCGTTAAACTAATCAACGAGCTAGTTGAAGAGGCACATGCGGCAGGGGCAATTACTGTTGCTGGTGCAATTACCAAAACAACTGGAAACGCTACAGAGGCAGCACTTCAATTTGAAAATTTTTCTGGAGAGAACTGGATAGAGCCACTAACTGACAGAGATCAAAGTCGAAGGGCAATGGATATTTGTAATAATAGCCACTCATGTAATTTTGAGCAAAATCAAACGGCTTATTTAGCACTCGCTAAAGCTGAAACAGGAGTTATGAATACTGGCATTAATGCTCTTGGAGATGCCGGTGCAAATTATGCGGCAGCACAAGGAGCTCAACTCGCCGGAAGAGGTACTATTCAAGCAGCGAGTGCGCTTCAGAGTGGCGCGGGAGCAGTCTCTCGAAGAGTGGCAAGTAACGCCGTAGCTGGAAATATTGTTAATTCGGGCGCTAGTAGGGTTGCACAAGCAGGGGTACGTGTAGCAACAAGGGCGGCAACTGGAGTTGCGGTAAGGGTTATTGGTGCTGGGGCAGTTGCAGTTGGTACGGCAGTAAGTGCTCCAATCATAGTAACGGCCGCATCAATAGGATTAGCAGTCTATACAGGATGGGGGATCATGAAGGCTCTTTCTGACTGGTCTCAAGCAAATGAGAGAGTAGCACAGTTAGAAGGAAGAACAGGAGGTAGTGGAGGGCGGGCTAAAAGACGTAAAACACGAAGGAGTTCATATAGAAAATTTCTTGAGCCTTTGAAAAGTATGGAAAGCTATCAGCTAAAAGACCAATTTTTTATGGATAAGTTAATCAGTGTTTTCCTGAAAGACGTCCATGCTTCAACAGTTGCTAGTGCTGTTTTACAAGGTGTTAATAATCAAGCAGTGGGCATAGCAGAAGAAGTAGCAAGCGAAGCGGAGGCTGAAGCCGATAGTTGGGTATTTAGTCCAAAAGGAAGAATGGTACTTTTTGGATCTTTTTCTACTCTAGCAGGTCTGATTACACTTAACACGTCAAAGATGAAAAAAAACATAGAAGAGGACATAAATAAAATCCAAGACCTTATCACTGAGTATGAGAAGGTTGGTACAGGTAGTACAACACTTGACGGAAATGAAGGTAAAAACCAAAAATTAATGGAGGGGGATGTTTCACAAGAGAAGATAATCCCTGATAACATTAATCAATCAGAGACCGAAGAAAAGTCTCCCCAAGATAACTCAGCCCTCCTTCAGATTTGGAATGGACTATTAGGTGTATTTATTAATGAAGCCATGGCGAAGAGAATAAATGCTGTAGGAGTTCTACCCCTAACGATCCCTTGCTTAGCAAAGGCTAAAGGTAAGTGTTTTTCTACAAAAGCATACCTTTCTAGAATGATTCCAAGATATACGAAATTTCCGATTACTATGAAATCAGCAATGAGATCAACAGCAAAAATGGGTGATATGGTCCAAAGAAAAAATTACATTACACAAAGCTTTTTAGATGAGGCCGAAAAATTAAACTCCTTAAGGCCACAACTCGAAAAAGGTTATGATGTTACTAAAAAAGTTATAAATGCAAAAAAGGTAAAGCAATACCAAGAAAAGGCTATTCCGTTTAAAAAACTTGAAAAATCTATTATAAAGAGATTTCTTGGTTTTTCTGAGTCTGCATTAGAAAAGAATGGGAATAACGTCAATCTATTAAGTATTTTAGGTCCAGGATCATTTAATGATAGAAGTTTTCCTATCAAAAACAACCTAAATGAAAAATTAACGGACTCTTTTCTGGATAATGATAATGATGATGAATCAAATGATTTAGCTAATAAAGGCCACTCTAATGGAAAAAGGAAACCGGCTAGTAAGTCTAGTCTCCAACCTGATGAATCTTATATGGAGTCTGAATATAAAGATAAAAACCTAGGAGTCAATACTCGAGTGTATGACGATATTTTCAAGCAGGTCTCTAAAAGATATATGCTATGGTTTTCGAGACAGGAGTATTGAGTTATATGAAGATGAAGTCCCGAGTAATTATTGTCATGGCCTTTATAAGCCTTTCAAGCAGGGCAGACTTCTTAGGACTGGGAAGAGCTTTTAGCTCTATATTTAGTAGTAATAGTAATTCACAAGTTACAAATGATTCTCCAACATTTGCAAGCACTCTGAACTACTGCCATCAAGAAAATTTACCACCTGATTTAGAACTTAATGCTCAGTGTGTAAGAGAATTATGCCGTGAGAGTGCAGACTCAAGTATTTATTTAACAAACTCCTCTGTGTCTCAAAGACTTAGCGAGGCAAACAATGCTCTCGAGAGTTTTTCTGCATTAGCCCCAGCTCTCGTTGATACCTTAACAGCTTTAGAGGTCAACCAACGTGCTCTTATGCAATATGCAAATCAAAAAAAAGAGGAGATGTACGCAAGTATTGATAATATGAGACCTATTGAGCTTCAAGATTTAGCTAATAAGTTACTTGAGGAATACGTAATAAATTATAGATGGGATAAAAGTGGGGAGTCTCCATTTATGATTATTCCAGACTTTCTTAATTCTAGAGACCAGGATGCCTTACGGAGTTATGCACAGATGGCATGGAGTAACAGAGATAATTACCCAACTGATGTAAACCCAAGTATGTCATTAAAAGAACAAAGAGAAGCTGCTCATAATTCTCTTGATAGGGCATTAAAAATAGCGAGGGACAACCCAAGTGATAACACTGGAGAGTTGTCTTTTGTTGAAAGTTATATTGGTGTTCAGAAGCAAAAGGTTGCTTTAGCCTTTGGCCATGACTTAGAGGCGATTATCATTGAATCAGAAAGAAAATTAAGAACATTTTATTCAATAGAGGTAAATATTGACGTCGTAAACCATGATAATTTAAATTTTTGCAGAAATGATTCATGTATCAACCTCATTAAGTCTTTAGCAGAGAAAAGAATTGAAGAAAAGATTAGGAAAAATACTGAACTTCCTAGTGAAGCTCTAGTAAATCAGGCTTTAGTCGCTTGTCAATCTCACTACCTTTCGACTTATCTCGATCAGGCATCATTTCAAAATGCTCGAGATTCTTTTAGTGAGGTTTTAGAAGTATTTATCTCAAGAGGAATGAGAAACTTTAGCCAACATACAAAAACACTATTTAGAAATTATAGTAATCAAATCAACGTTGAGGCTAGAAGTATAACTCGAGCTACACCTGAGAGTGCAAGAAATTACCTCGCCACGCAAAGCCCTCCTAATGAATATCGACCGTCCAACTTTTTTGGTAATAATGGTAACTTATTGAGAACTCTTTTAGGAGTAAATGATCGGAAAACATACTTGGAGTTTGATATAAACTCAATTTGTATGGGAAACCGTATAAACTCTGACTTTATGGTTAATGTTGGTTCTTCTCAATATGAAACTTCTAGGTCAATCAACGGTCATAATGGTCGTATTCTTGTAGGACAGGGCACTTCTCATCACTTTCTCCAGGGCAAGCAGATAATTGCAAAGGAGTTAGGGCATATTCTAACTGAGTCCTTCTTTGATGATGATTGGAGTGCTGAAAGTCGTGAGACTTATACTGTAGCACGAAGGTGTGCCACCCAAAGTTATCTAACCGGCTCTGCTGGTTATTTGATTCAGGGTGTTAGGTTTGATTATGACTTAATTACGACTGATGAAGACTTTGCTGATATGATGGCATTTAGAACCTATTCTGATGAAGAGGAACTTTTTACTTGTGGGCTTTTTCAGGATGTTATGAACAATCCTAACGCGAATGAATTTATGATTTTGGACCCAAATCAAACTAGACGTCAGTCGACACCATTTTTTCGTTTGTTACAAGAGGTAATAAATAAAAGAAGGCCATTAGGTTCTTCTTGTCAGAGAGTGTTAAATAGTAATCGTAACCATATAAGCACGACACCATGTTTTTAAGAGGTATATTTTTAAATTTGATTTTCTTATTTTCTGCACATGCTCTTGCTAATGAGCAAAGCTTTACATTTCATGTAGATAACAAGTTATATCGAATCATTCTCAAAAAGAATTTAAAGACATCTTTAAAGGAGACTACTATTGATCTAAAAATTGAATCAAAAGAATGTAGCCAAAAAATGTATCAGAATTTCGAAAACACCATCCTCAATAAAGTAGAAAAATACGATCTTTATCTAAAAAAGAGAGGTTATGAGGAAATAAAGTGTAAGCGAAGTATACTTGAAAGGGAGATGTGCTATTTTCTTAATGATTTACCAGGCTTTTTTCAGAGAAAAATTATTGAGCAAAATTTACTTTGTAAATCAATTAAATAAATATTTAATAAACTCATCCTCAACCATTTCCCAAATTAAATCTAATTCCTAAAAAAAATAACTAGTTTTTTTCCCATTGCCCACGAATAATAAAGACTACGATTAATAGCAAAGGGGCTTCATTTGTCTTATCCGTGCGAAAAAAGTAAAAAGAAGGATGCCTTCAAAACGCGCTCGACCCAGAAATCGGGCAGCTGGCTTCCAAAGGTCCCCAGCTACGGGGTCGGAAGTGTAAAGTTGCCGTCAAAGGACACGCTCGTGATAGTGCCACCAAAGAAGTTGTTCGACCGCCACTTTACGATCGGGGATGCGTAGTCATGGCCGGCATCGAAGGATATTCATTGGTACGTCAGGCGTGAAGCAGGTTCTTGAAGTCAATACATTTGCCTCCTAGACTTGAAGCAAACATTCAAAATAGGAGGACACGGATGTCACAGCTCAACGATCTCATCGTAGATTTCAAAAAATTCAGAAAAACTAATTCCACTAAGCACTACCCCAAAGAACTTAAAGAGCGAACAGTTGAGCTTCTTAATGAAGGTGGCCCACGCCAAGAACTGATAGAGAAGTTCAATATTCACCCTACCACTCTTTCAGGATGGAAAAATGGTCGACGCAAAAAAGAACCTTCTTTTTCCAAGGCCATTGTCGTTGACGACAACCCTGAGATTAAAGTTACCGTCGTCACAGGATTCAAACTCTCTGACCTCAAGGGACTGCTACAGTAAATCTTCATGTTCTTTAGCTCCCAAACTGAGGTTTATATTTACCGAGAACCTGTGGATATGCGAAAAGGCCATGATGGACTCGCGGGCATAGTTGAGTCGGAGATGAACCTTGAACTCTTGTCAGGCTCCATCTTTCTCTTTGTTAATAAGACAAGGAGGCTTTGCAAAGCGATCTATTTTGACGGATCAGATCTCGTGATTATTCATAAGAGGATGGAGGTGGGAAGTATCATGAACTTTCTCGCTTTCGGAAAAGTACAAAAAATAACCGTGAGCGAATTAGCCTTGATTCTTGATGGTGCTAGTCTTAGAATCCGAGAGCGAGGAAAAAAGTATGTCCACGGTGAACCTAAGAGAAGACTTAAAAAGTGATCCTAAATATCTTAATGAAGTGATTAAGGTAATGGACTCTTCTCTTTCTAAGGCGCAGCTAAGGATTAAAGAACTTGAAGATCTTATTGATAATAGTACACAAAGTGAACTAATCGAGCTGAAAGATAAGATTGCTATGCTTAACAAGCAAGCCTTTGGTGGGTCTGAGTCTTTAAACAGGCACCGTCTAGACGAGAAACTCAAAGAGAGCTTCTTCCTCACAATAAGTCCCCACTTGAAGGAGAAGTTGCTCCAGATAAGCAAAGAGATCTTCCAGAAATTGAGGTCATTCATGAAGAAGTGAACTGTCCAGGTTGCGACAATCCTGACTTTCAGGAAATCACAGGGTGACATTCCCTTAGTTTAACGGACACTCTTTTAACAGCACGACTTATGTGATGTAGAGGAAATGCTATGATGACAAAAAATGTAAAATACTTTGCTAATGGATATTGTAAAATAGAATGGAAAGGAGCACGAAATACTTCGCATAATATTGTACAGTGGCATGCATCTGGAATTTCTCAGTATGGTACAAAAGTCTGTGATTCTGAATATAAAAAAATATCAGAAAAGATTTCTCCTTCTGCTTTTCAATATAACTATGAAACAGGTCCTTCTGTTTCTGGCATAAGTGTTGGTGCCTCAGTAGGAAAGACACCTATGGGCTCAAGAAATTTAACCATTTTCAAAGGACGTAAAGTATCAAAAAGACCTAGGTTTTGGAGGGTTATATATCCAAAAGCCTATAAAGGAAAATAGTCCAATTCTAATGGATAAGTTTATTTGTCTTATCCGTTGATTAACGACTATTCCACACACCCTGTGAAAATAACCATTCCTCAAACCATCCATTTGCAGAGGGAGTCATCTCTCCACCATGTGCCCTAATTAGTCTGAAGCACTTCTTACGGTTTTTCTTAGAGGTTTCAGAACATTGGGTCACTAAAGTTAAAGCACTATGATTGTCACCAGTAAGCTCGTTTACTTTAGCATTGGCTTCGAGTAAGAATTTTAAAATTTCATATCGACAGTCACGAGCAGCGTAGTGAATGAGCCTTCTTGAAAGCTTGTCACCTAAGTGTTTAGATTCTAGATCTACCCAATCCTTTTTAAATAATGTTCGGACTTGATTAAGATCTCCCTCAATAATAGCTTCTACGAGTTTTGCTTGTAAAGTTTCCTCAAGTAAGGGAACCAAAATATCAGGTCGTGGTGGAAGCTCATCTAGTAATGAGTGATCTGCATAGTAATATATATGAGAGTAAGTTGAGTCTGTGATAGGCATTCCACTTCTTAGAATATCTCTTGCGATGTCCCAATTTCTGCCAAAGATAGCAGAAGAAAGTAGGTAAGGCCCTTCAGCATCCCAATCAATCCCTTTTTTAAGAGCGTCAGCTACTATCTCTCTTTGTCCATTATAAGCAGCTAGACCCAAGCAGGTTGTCAATCTAGACCCTTATATACTCCGGACACATTTACATGGCTAATCATGTATAAT
>JAFMBV010000107.1 GCA_017858255.1 Bacteriovoracaceae bacterium | reverse complement strand
AAAAAATGAATGTAAAGTTGAAAAAGTAGCGGGTTATATCGACGAGGTTGTTACAGAAATCATGGCCCGTGAGAAAAAAGAGTTGGAGCCAAAAGCTTTTAAGCTTGATGACCCGAAAATACGTGAAATTCACCAAAAGGCACAATTCTTAATGCAGGAAGTACGTAAGTATATTGCAGACTCTAATGTAGCAAATGAGTTGAGAGTTGAGTTGCTCGTGGAATATTTAGGAGCAGTTGCCCTACCAATGAGAGACCTCATTGTTGTGTTGAGAGGTTATATTCCAAGAGAGTATGATGGCGTTTATTTCTATGAAAGCCTATTGCCTGAGATAACTGCAGAACTTGTTGGAGATGATGAGTTAACTCGAGACCTTATTAAATCTGGCCCTAATAAATTAATGGAAAACTTCCATCTTGAAATCGAAGAGAAAATGTGGGGAAGGCTTCAACTAAAATATAATCAAAATGAGGTCTTGTCTCGAGATATTGTTCAAATTCTTAGAGCACCTACAGCAAAAAATTATGTAAGAGCAACAAAGTGGATGACTTTGCAAATGATGTTAACTCAGGTCTTTAGTTACGATGCTATGCTTGGAGAAACAAAACCTTTATCTATTCCTAATTCTTGTCAAAATCACTTTAATGGCACTCTTCCAGCAGAAATGAAAATGCAATATTCAGGTGAAGAGGGCGATGCCTTTCTTGATCGCATATTAGCAGAGCATGGCTTAATCATGTCTGAAGGAAATACCCAGTATGCAGAATTCTATTTGGATAACGTAAATAAAGACCCTCTTGTGGAGGGGTATTCTGGACTGATGCCTTTTGAAAACTATAAAGCGGCCTCCATCGGACTCTTAAAAGACAAGAGTGAGCATATTAAGCCAGAAATTGATGACTACACAAGTTTTGAAGATGTTAAGAACATTATCTTAAACAAGGGGATGGAACCTTTTTACGATAGTAATAGCTACCTCTTTGGTTTGATTGATTTTGAAGACGATAATTACTTTGGTTCTTCGATAGTTGAGAAAATATTCACTCAACCTGAAACAAATGAAGTTTTTGAATTTAATAATTCCAATGGGGAGCCTATTGAGATCGCTCATGTTCGTCAGAATCTAAGTTATTTTATGACTGAGCTTATGCAAAGGCATAAAGTAGAGTACTGGGAAGATCTCATCGGTGATAGATTAGAGTCTCAGTTAAAACGAACGCCATTGCGTATCCGTTTTCCTTCTATTCATGGAGCTACAGTTTGGCGCATGTGGGGCTTAAGGCAATTAGAAGAATTTGTAGATAAATACGAAGGTCAAAACCTACCAGTTAAAGTTACTTCAGGCCTGATGCGCTCTCTGAGAAATGAGTCACATCGCGCGGCTCAAGGTCGAAATGCACAAGAGAAACTTCAGAATTTAAAAAGCTATTTGAAAGAACTAAAAGTCGCAGATGAATTTATACCGACAAGAAGACTGACAACAGGTGATCATATTGAAGGTTATAAACTTTTAGGAAACCTTTATAAAAACCTATCTCTTTATACTGATGAATTGCCAAAGACTCGTACTACTGAATGGGAATATCTTAGAAGCCAAATGGAAAATGGTAACCCATGGGCACGAGTGCGCCTATCTTATCTTCTTTTGAATGATGAGTTGGACTCTATTCGCAGAGGAGACTTACCTAGCTACTCAAGCGCTAGCTTTGCAGAGTTTAACGGAGAAAAAATCAATAGTTGTAAGAAAAGAGATGTTAGCACGGTTCAAAATAAAATCCGTCAGGCCGCTCAGAAGATGGGTATTAATCGTAAGCTCTCGCCGGGCTATGCAACGACTATTTTAAATGAAGATGAGAAACAGATGGTTTGGTCTAACCTGGTTGAAAAGGCGAGTCCATTATTTAAGCAACATGATGAAAGAGGTAAGCCATTCTATGAGAACATGGAGAATACTACTTATAAGACCTTTCTTGCTAAGTCCGATATTGAGAATTTTGTAAATAGTCATATTCACTCAGGGCTAAGAGAAAAGGCCTGGGAAGAGATGGAACAATATTTCGAAAGTAGTGAAGGTAAGACGGCGAGCTTTTATGCAGAATTGTATAAGTTAAAAGGAAATCCTGAAGAGCAGATGGAGTACTTTGAAGCTTATTCTCAAGAAAATGGTATCGATAATCAATATAAGGCCAAGCTTGGCTTCTTAATGATGGACAATAATATTAAACGAAGCATTCTAAAGAGTCTTCTACGTGGTTCAGCTCAGCTTCGCAAGAACGAAGTGTTGGGTCAACTGGAAGAGTTTTGTAATCTTGAGCCAAGTGATCATGAGTCTTTTAAGACCTTATATTTTGCGACATCAAAAGCGCAAAATCAGCTCAATCAATTGACTGGTGCACCCACTGTACCAGAAGAGGTTATGGCAAATATTGAAGAGAAAGTGAATGCAATGTCAGATGAAGAGTGGACAGATATGTGGCTTGGAATTGGCGCTGGTGTTCTGGGGGTCGGGGCAATGCTTATCGGTGGTGCCTGTACGGGTCTTACCGGAGGGCTTTGTGCGCCTGTAGGTATGGCCATGGTGGCAGCAGGTGCAAGTGCAATGACAATGCAGGTAGCGCTCGTTAGCCGAGAATTTAATCGTAAAGTTGGTTCTGATCATAATGCTGCCTATATTAATGAAATGGAAAAGCTCGGCTTTGCCAATAGCGGTTCATCCGACAATGTAAGTCGCGGCTGGTTTTGGACTATATTTGAAGCCGTTTCCATATTGCCACTCGTGGGAGTTACTGCGCGCTCTATAAGAGTCGGGACAAAACTTACTGCTGTGTCCGCAGGAATGATGGCCAGGAATGTAGGCAAAGTCGGCTTTCGTCAAGCATGGCGTTTAACAGGACAGGCCGGTCGTACCGTAGTGTCAGAGGCCGACGTTAGATTTGCTAGACTTATCTTAGGTTTTGATAGCTTGGCCAATCAAAGTCAGGAAGCTTTAAGGGCACTTAAAGGTTTGGGAGCTCCTGTAAGAGAAGCTGTTGAAACCCTTACGAGCAAGGGATTAGATAAATCTATAATTCAAAGAGCTTTTGATCGCATTAAATCTTTGAGGCAAATGCATGCCTCTGGTCAGTTGTCTGCCTTTTCTTATGCAAAGAGGGTAGGACAGATCGTTGGTAATATACAAAAAGCGGCTAGATCGGCACGCGGTATGGCTTACACATCAAAAGTCGTTGTAAAGGAAACTCCTGCTGCTATCGATCAGGCGACGGCAAAGATTGTTGCCAATTATTTTGGTGGAAACTCCAAAGGACTAAAATACCTTATGAGTTCTTACGCAAAAAGAATTCCGAAGGCCGTCACTCAAATGGAGCGTTATGATCAAGGCTCGTCTTTATTAGGTAAAGTTACTCTTTTACCTTGGATTAGAAATGGCATTAGAAGTCTTAGAAGTGCACAGATCGCTAAATATGGTGATCAAATTTTGAGAATTGAAAAAGAGTTGGCCGAATTGGTCGCTAGAGGTGGAAACCTAGAAGAATATATTTTAAAAAATGTAGATGATTTGACTGATATTTTTATAAAAATACCAGTACGTAAAAGAGAAATCCCTTATATGTTCTTTTTGCAAGGTGGTCCCCATCTTGGAAAAAGCATCAGCTCCGTTGGTGGAAAGTTTAATAGGGCAGGTGGTTATGCTTTTTCAAATGGTCTCGTTATGAGAAAGTTCTTTAATGCTAGAAGCCGTCTGATTTACGAATCGATGAAAGGCCAGGCGAGAAATGTATTAGGATTAAAGACATATGTTGCTTCAGAGACAGCTTTTGAATCTTTCAAGGCCTTTCAAACGAGTATGTCCCATGCTACGGATAAGTTATCGGGTGAGGCAAGAGACGCTCTTGTTCTTAAGTACGCTAAATTAGAAGATGAATTAAGCGATAAAATCTTTACTCACGTTAAGGATAAACTCGGTTCCACTAGTAGTTGGGAGAACTTAAAAAGAAGTATGTTCAAAGGTGATCAACGCTTACGTATGGAGTTTTCTCAAATGGATAAAGAGTCTTTAAAACGAGTTCTCTTTTCTCCAGCAACTGAACAAGAAGAGGCGATAGGAACGGTCATTTGGTCTTCTCTACCTGTTGAGGATTTATTTTCTCTTAGAGAGGTTGGGGAGCTCGCCCATCGTGTTATTAGAGAGCTTTCAAATTATGAAAATGTTGATGAATTTCAAGCCCTCTTAAATGCACTAAAGGTGTTAGTTATTAAGAGGGACCCTGGTATTGTTGAAATAATGTAGGATTATCTTCCGAAAAAGCAGTTTTTGATACGAATAGAATTTACTCGTTCAGTGGCCTCTGGGGAATCTCCTGCATTTCTTTGAAGAACATCATAAAAGGCTTCTTTCTTGTTTACTTTCGTCTTGGCCTCTTCTGCTGTTTCTTTTAAGATTGTAGCGTACCCAGCTAAAACATTATCTGTGTTTTCACTATCATCAAAAAGTTTCCAAAATTTATGAGGGTTTTCTGGGTCTAGTAACTTAACTTCGCCAGAAGGATTTGTGGACATGGAGATAACAGAGTTTATGAAATCTCTTTGTGCTGTTGTTGCAGGTGAGCCTTTGTCTGCAAGGGCAAGAAAAATAGCCAACGCTTTTTCTTCTTCTGGAGCAACAAGGTCTGCTGATGCACGATTAAAACTACCAAACCCTAGTCGATTCATCTTGTTTGATAAGAATTGACTTAAAGCACGAGGCTCACGAGGAATGACATTACTTTCAAGTAACTGTCGCACAGAGCTTTGAGTAACCTCTTCTAAGGTAAATCTGAATCCGTGTGAGAAAAGAGCATTGTTTACACATTCAGAACAAGCAAGAACAAGCGATCCTCTTACACCATGACGATTGGCGAGAAAAATTAGATTATTCACGGCCTCAACGATATCTGACTTCTTTAATTCATCGCTATTCTTATTAAGTACCTTTAGTAGGCTTGCCTTCACTCGTCTGTCTGCCGTGGTATTTTCCAATCCCTTTATAATATTCAATAGAGCATCTCCTGTAGGCATTTCACTTCCAACGCTCAAAGATAATATTGAATTCTTAACATAGGTACGAACCTGCACGGCCGCTGCACCCTCAATACCATTTTTGGTAAGAAGTTCAACGAGTCCTGACTCATTTAAAAGAAGGTCCAGAAGTTTTCCAGCACCAGCTCCATATATGTTTAACGTCAGTAGAAGAGAGAAAAGAATTACACTAAATTTTTTCATATTTTGATCCTGTCCTTAAAATTCAACTATCTACTTTTCGGACGAATCTCATGACGGCCTTAATAGGTTTTTTTAAATTTACTATAAAGAGTTTTAAAGTGGTCTGCTTTGCCTACCGATATGATGAATTGACCTATAGGAAGAAAAAGGAGAAGGCTTAGGTGCCTAAGTTATCTAAATTACTGGCTTTTACTTGTTTGAGCTTTCTGCTCTGTTTCCAGGCAATTGCCTGGGAAGAGTTGCTTGAGTACGAAGGCAGCAGTTTTACTGGTCTCCTTGAATATGATCGCTCCCAACAAGAGGTTCGATTAAAATATAGACGCGTTGGAAACTGGGGGCGTTTTAAAGTCGAGGGCCCCTTTAAGGTAGGCTCGCCAACATCTGTTGAAGAATCAATAAACACTCTAAATTCCTTTTTACAGAGACAAGTTTTTGCCTCGAAGACCATTAATAATATCTTAAGTAGAATCGAAGAATTTAAATATCTCAGTAATGTAGAATGTCAGGCACTACATTTTTCTTTGCAAAATAGTGAAGCAGCGGACCCTATTAGTGCGCTCATTCATGAAGTAGAAAAAATTCGTTTAGCACAGAATCCTGGAGTTGAAGCTTTTAGATCTCAACTTATAAGAGAATTTAATACTGAGCTTGAAGGGAAAATTCAGCTAAGAATGGTTTTGGATCGCAATGGTGATTTTCTAAAATTTAGTTTTGCGAAAGAAGAAGGAGACCTAACGAAGTTAAACTGGTCTCAGCACCAAGGTATTGTAACCCTTCTCAATGAGAGGGGACAAACCATATTAGAGTTGGATTTAAGGTCTTTTGAAAGTGCTGGTGGTCTTGTCATCGTCCGTCACCCTAAGAGGCGAGGCCTAGAAAATAATGAAAGAAGTTATTTTCGTTTCACAAAAGAAAATCAGAAATGGCAGATTTACCCTTACTCTACAGAGCATTTCACTGAGACCGTTATAAAGGATGGTGTTGCTCTTACGAGTGGTACTGCCGACCATACTCCTGTCATACAATTGAATGGTAGTGAAATAGCTTTTGCTAGACTTGATCTTCAAACCTTGCAAGAGGATAGAATATTTGACTCTTTAAAAGGCCATGAAGTTCGAAAAATAGAGGGGTTCTATAACCACTGCATGGGGGAGAGATTAAGTTTTCTTTTTGAAGAAGAAAAACTTGGTTTTAATCGTTCTGAAAATACCGATTCCGATCAGGCCCAGAGTTGTAAGCGTATTGCTGAAATAGAAGGCCTTTATATTTCTCTTAATGGAGATGCCGTTGAAAATGGACTTCCTAACGATTCAAAAGAGGCCATTATAAAAAC
This sequence comes from Bacteriovoracaceae bacterium, assembly GCA_017858255.1. GTDB lineage: Bacteria > Bdellovibrionota > Bacteriovoracia > Bacteriovoracales > Bacteriovoracaceae. Next base: position 6,102 of record JAFMBV010000107.1, on the reverse strand, counting down.
AGTGAAAGATTTTTTGATCGAAAATGGGCTTGCTGTTGAGGAAGGCGATTTCTTTAGTTTTAAATATTCCTCTTTCTTAGAGAGCACTAATGAAGACTTTGAATCAAAAAGAAATACCTGTTTTCATGCAGGGAAAAGGAGTTTAGTTCTACACAAGATAAAGAAATCGGTATTTGAAAGTAGGGACATTGCTGAACAAATTAAAAACGAGCGCACCATTCAAATCTTATGGTCAAGCGTTAAGGGAAGTGTTGAAAGAGACTGTCTAGATACTGTCGTGACTGAAAATCTGGAAAGCTGCCATGAATATAGTAATATTCTCGTTAATGAAAATCTCTTCCTGGCCCAAGTTTCTACTCATCTTTCAAACTTGTACGAAGGCGATAATGCTTTGTATGGTGAGAAAAGATTAGAGTTGATACAGTCTTATCAGAGCTGTCGTAATATAGGTTCTCCAAAGATTATAGAAGCTGTTAGGACTGGGAACCTTTTGGGCGAAATGCTCGACACTATTAAAAATGAAGAATTAGGGTGCGCGCAAGAAGCTACATTGAATCTCTCTTCCATGAATTCTGCTCGTACTTTCGAACGGACAATAGAGAGGATGGGACTAGATAGCCCCATGGTTCTTAGCAATGAACTCTCTACTGATGCGAATAATATTTTTAGAAATTGTGTTAAAGAGCGAATGCAAGATGAGGGTGATCTTACCCGGCTTATATCGAGTATTTCTTATTATCAAGAGTCTTGTTTAACAAACTCTCTCCTTCCTCTTGTGTCCGAAAATCTTCATCAGAGTTTTAAAGATCTCCTTAATAAGTACTCCTTTATAATGAGTCCTGGTGACATCCTAAAAGTAGAAGAAGATGGTCAAAGGATAATCTCTCGAGAGTTGGAGCTATGGAGTGAAATAGATAGTCTTTCAGAACGGATAGACGCGATTCAGGTTCCTTTATTTGCAAAGGTGTTAGAAAATCATGTTTTAGCCTTAAAAAATGAGCTCGAGTTATCGGAAGATAAGGCATCTTTTGAAAGTAGTCTTAATGCTCTTTTTAATGATGGATCCTCTCGTCCTTTTGCTTTGAAAATTAAAAACTATCTCCGTGATATTTTAAGAATGAGTCAAAGAAGCGACCGTACTCAACAAGAGTACCTGACGGTTGCCATGAATGACTTTTTGAAAGAGGCGCACAAGGTAAGCTTTGCCTTGAAAACTCATGAAGAAGTGTCTTCACAAGTTTTGCTAGAATCGGATGCTGCAGAAATTAAAGACAGGGTGAGCGGTATTTACCAACCATGCCTAGATGAGTATTCTCCGAATCGTAGCCAACCATTATCTGCCAACATTCTTCTTTGTGAAAAAAAACGCCTAGCAAAGGTTGCACTAGAATTAACAAGGCGAAGGATGGAAAGGCTTGTCTCATCTCATTTTCCAATATTATCGGAAAAGGCAAATAGCATTCTCTCTCCGATCCAATATTTAGATCTATGCTTCGAAAAAGTCGATACCTTCGGCTCTAAAACCAAGCAAGAATACATTGACCTTATTGAAGGATGTCAAAGAGTGGCCGAATTAGATATTAGTTATAATATCTCTAACGCTAAAGTCGATGGTTATCGCCCTCTCTTAAGCGCTAAAGGCTATCGCGATAGCGTAACCGCCTATTGCTATAACATTATCTTTAACCATGTTTCTGGTACAGGGTCTTCAGTGCCTCGAAGGTCTGATATTAGTGGTTCCTATAGAGATCTTACAAAAATGCAGCAAAGCCAAAGGTCCCGCTCTCCCTATGAGGGCAGCCTCTTACGGTTCTTCTTAGAATCTAGCTCCGTTGAACCAGAGTTTGCTGAAAGTGATCATCAAAATATCCTTGGCCTAGTCCAGACATTTGCTAATGATAAAAACTTTACTCAAGACTGGTGGGGCGACAAGTTAGCTAATTGCGAAAAAGGAACAGATGATTTTATAAACGTGAGATTTAGAGATTACGTTATCGAAAGTATCCCTGCCTTGTCCTTTAGTGATAGTGATGATTCCAATGCATCGCTCATGAGAGATTTTCTCGATTATGATCTAGTTGAAGGACTACTGGCCTATAAGAAAGCTTTTGAAGAAAAAGAGGGGTCTGCAAGTTTCGGGGTTGGAAGTGTCGTTCCAACGGAAAGATCCATAAACCCTGAACTAGGTATCACTTCTCTTACTAATTTTATTCATATGCTTGGTGGCTTTTTAAGTAGAGGCTTTATTTATGACGAAGCCGCTATGCGAACTGAACTCATCGTTTTCCAGTCTGAGCTGAAAGCATTCTTAAATTGGTCAAAGGAAAACCCTGATAGACTGTCTATCGCAGACGCCATGGCCTTTTTCACTCAATCTAAACTTGCAGAGCATTTAGCGCTCGCTGAGATATCAGAAAAAACGCACAAGAATTTTCAAAATGGTCTAACAGAAATGAAACTGGAAGAGTTAGATGAATTTTTTGGTGGAGTAAATTGTCGTTTTATTTCCTGCTTAAATGAAGAACAAAAGACTGCACATGATTCTATTATTAGTAAGTACCGTAAACTTTTAGAACTCACAAAAGAGATGACTTCCTCTTATGACTTTCGTCGTATCATTAGTCCAGAGAGTAATAGTGGTGAGCAACTCATAAATAGAATCAAGGAAACTATTCTGGTACCTGAAATTATTGGCCAAGGTGTAACTGCAACGGCAGAGGCGGAAGTGATGGGTCTTATTGGTCAGGCGATTTTACGTGATAACACAGACGGTGGATTCGCAGAGAGATTTGTGGAAGTCGCAGCACAGTCTATTTTAGATAAAGAAAGAGGTGATCGCTGGGGAGTTACTAGGTATTTATTTTTCGATAACTCAGACTTTGATTGGAATACTCTTAAACAAACTGAAGCAGGTGAGCGCGCCATCAATTATTATGCCCGCTTTGTTATGTTGCCTCGCTTCCTAGGTCAGACTCAAACTGAATATTTAAAACAAACCCGACTTGAGCAATTCCGAAGACTTCTAACAGAAGCGCAGGGTCAAAATGATGACTAACGGCATTTCTTTGAATTGTTAGGTTCTGTTTGGCCCTGTCTTTACAGATACTTAAGAGACCAAATCAAATTGCAGACATGAAATCTCCAAGGTAGAGTTTTCCACTAAAGAATAGGGAGACTCACTCAATGGCCCAATTTTTCAAGGCATTCATATCGTTAATCATTCTTCACTCGGCATGTGTTGGTGCATTTGATTTTAGTGAGTCTGAAAAAAGTCGCCAGTTGGGCCTTGAAGATTTTCGTCGAACTGAAGAGTACTATAAGGAATGCTTAAGTATTAAATCTTGGGTTGTTTCTGGTCAATACAAGGCCGAGTGCTACACGAATTATCATCACTTCAATAGCGACGCTCCTAAATACTATGAAGGCAAAGGTTCCAAGGCATGGGTTGAAATGTCGGCGTTTAATCTACTACATCCGGGTTCCAAGTCTTCAAATCACAAAGATTATCAATTAGTAGCAAAAATGATGAATAGTTATGACCTAGTTGCTGGCATGGAGTTACTGCCTTCCGTCAGTGGAGACTATAAGCATAACCAAAGAGTAAGAAAGTTTGTTGATGAGACACCTGCTGTAATCTTAGAGTTAGAAGAGCGCTACTTGGAATCTCCTAGTTCAGCGATCGCTGAAAGATTAGAGCGCTTACGCGGTGATTTGAAAATCGCACCAACCCTTTATCGTATACCTGATTACTTATTGCTTCTTAATGAGCTTAGAAAAATTGATCCTAGTTGGGCACTGATTCTCGCGCCTTCAGGGGAATCGGCCGATGAAGGTTTTGTTCAAGAACTGGTTGGTTTCTATTATAGAGGAAGAGCAGTACGCCCAAAGGTAAATGAGCACTGTGAACGCTTTAAAAAGAAAAGACATGGGCCTTCTTTTGCCTGTTACCCCAAGTTAACTAGGGCGTGGATGGGAACTAGTGTTCGGGAAGTCTTCTCAAGAAGACCATTCTTAGGGTCTTTTGAATCAGGTAGTTTTGACTTTACTCTCATAACATCTCATATCGTTTTTAGGTCTCCCACTGATGCAGAAGGGATGGCAAGAATATTGATGCCTAGCTTTGGTGTTAGTGATTACCTAATTCTAGGCCCTGGTGCCAATCGATCCAACTACGCTAGGGTCGCCGAAATGAAGGTCATAAGTGATATCATGGCCAAGATTAGAGAAGAATCGATTGAAAAGGACATTATCTTCTTAGGTGATACAAATATCGAGTCTCACAATGAACAGTGGCCAGTCATTCTTAATAGCTTTACTGGTGGTGAATTATTTATTGATGAGCCTACGACACTTACCATGCCGCTGCGCCTGTCCGATGGAAGTTATACCGAAGGTGTGGCGAGTGATTATGATCACATCATCATGGACACAAAAGAGACGGATGAATGCCTTAAGAGCAATGGTCAGCTCTCTCCTCGCATCGGTAATTTCTTAAAAGGTAATTTTAAGAAACTTATTCATAAACGCTACCTTTATAGAAAACCAGGCATAACTGAAGTAGATCCTTCTGCAGAACAAAGGCGATTGGATCTATTAAGTCAGTTAAGAGAAAGGCTTAGTAAACGCCTGACGATAAAGCGCAATAAAATCGTCGTTGATGATCTTGAACTAGAAGACACCATTCGCCTATTTGATGAAAGGGTCTTTCAAAGTCAACTTTCAGAAGATACCTACTACCGATTTTATAAGGAAGTAATTTCGGACCACTTTCCTGTTTATTTTTCCTGTAGGCGCTAGTAGGTCTTAAACTAGTGCTTCCTTAACCATGTCACTTGCTCTCTTACCATCAAAACGACCTTTGATCTGAGGTTGGAGTTCTTTCATGATGGCGCCCATATTCGGTTTATCAAGACTACTTTTGATATTGGTGATGATGGTTTTAACATCTTCTTCGCTTAGCTGTTGAGGTAGGTAGGTTGCTACAAAATCCAATTCTGCCGTTGTTTGAATGGCCATTGGATGTTCTGCGGGGTAGTTCTCAAGACTTTCTTTAAGTTTCTTATGATGTTTAATGATAACATCCATCTCTTGAATTGGTTTTTTTGAGGTGGCATTTTCCATAAGCATCGACTTCATATAACGCAAAGCTTGAAGTTTTTCTTTTTCCTTCGCCTTCATAGCGTCCTTGATATGCGAATTTAAAGTATCAATAAGTTTGTCACTCATAGCTTCTCCCTTTGCAAATGCGTTATTTCTTCTTAGCATAGGGGAAGTGAACTCTAAAAGGAATTTATCATGAGCAGAATATTTTTAATCGGCCTTATACTCTCTAGTATTTTACTTCCTCTTCATGCTGAAGAGATTGGTCGCGTGGATACCGCCTTTAAGTTATTAGGTGCAAATCACAGTATTGTTATTGAAGCTTTTGATGATCCTAAAATTAAAGGAGTTTCATGTCACTTAAGTCGCGCAAAAACAGGTGGGATTAAGGGAACACTTGGTCTCGCTGAAGATCGCTCTGATGCCTCTATTGCTTGCCGCCAGGTTGGACCAGTTTCATTCACCGATAAGTTAAAGCAAGGAGAAAGAGTCTTTACTAAGAAGACTTCGCTGGTATTTAAAAGTATGCAAGTGGTACGATTTTACGATGCAAAAAGAAATACTCTTATCTATCTGGTTTACAGCGATCGCCTGATCGAGGGCTCACCGAAAAATGCCATTTCGACTGTTCCGATTATGACTTGGAAGTAGCTTTCTTCTTTTTCATCTCACGGCCACCTGGCCAAATTTTAATCATGTTTTAAATCTGACACTTGGTTTTTTGCCACCATTTGTTGGCACCTCGATTTCTTGTAACTCACCGAAAGCTCGTCTAAAAGCCTTTATTCTTTAATCTTTTATGGTCCTCTCTTAAAATTGAGTGAATTACTCAAGTTGTGTTGCTACTGCGCCGAAAAGTAAAGAGAATCGCTGAGCTGAGAAAGAGGGAAATGTTTAAATTTATTAAAAAAAGCATATTCATTCATTTTTTGGTCGTCCTTTTAGTGGATGGGCCTTATCCCATTGTCTTGCCAATGCTCTCTAGTACAGCGTTTTCTACTG